>NZ_JAVRBR020000049.1:0-76649 GCF_034531165.2 Dendronalium sp. ChiSLP03b
AGAGCTAATTTGTAAACTCAAGTAAAGTCCTTGTCTTGTATACTTTTCAGGAATTTGAGCCAATAATGCACTTATTCGCTGAAACTCAGACCTCGCAATGATTTGAGTATCCTTAAGATTTTCTTTACGAATCAGCTCGTAGTTTTTATGTTCTAACAATTTCACTATTGCGTTTAATAATTCCTGATTTTGTGCAGAATTAAGTTTGGACATATTTTTTAAAGTTTAAATTTATTTAGAATTTATTTGAATATTTACATTTTCTCTAGCTTGTAGATTAGCTTTAAACTGCAATTTTAATTGATATTTCATCCCTGAAGCTATAATGTTTGTCGGAAACATTTCTACAGCATTATTGTATTCAGTTACGGCAGAGTTATAAAATCTTCTAGCGGCGGAAAGTTGTTCTTCTACTTCACTCAACGAATATTGTAGTTGGATAAAATGGTCGTTTGCTTTTAATTCGGGATATGCTTCTACTGCTACGATAATTTTGTTTAACATTCTCGAAATTTGGTCTTCTACAGCAACTCGGCTATTATTACTTAAATTTTTTGAAGTGATAGTACTTCTGAGTCTGCTAATTTCTATCAATGTTTTTTGCTCAAATTGCATATATATTTGAGCTAAAGTAACAAGTCTAGGGATCAAATCGCTTCTTTTTTGCAGAATTACATCAACACTAGAAAATGCATTATCAACTTGATTCCTTTTATAAATCAAGCTATTGTATAAAGCAATAAATATAATCAACGATAGAACTATAAAAATAATTACAGCAATCAATATTTAATTAATACAAGTATTTTAATATTAGTTATAACTTAGTTAAGTTATTATTAAAATAGTATTTTCTATAAAATATATATGAATGAGCTACAGCATATTCGGAGTTTATGAGGTACAGTAGCAGCAATTTGTAAACCAATTTGTGAGATGTTCAGGATTAATTAATTCAAGAGCTATTTTAATTAAAACATCAACTCCAGATGCATTCAAAGGAGAAAATTGTTTCAAGAATGCTTTTAATTGTGACCACCAATGCTCGATGGGATTAAATTCAGGGGAATAGGGAGACATGTATAGAGCACTTGCACCAACAGATTCAATTAACGGTTTAATTTCTACGACTTGATGTGCGGGAAGATTATCCATTACAACGACTGCACCAGCCCATAATTGTGGTAACAAAAAATGTAAGGGTAAAGACTTTATATGCATCTCCATCCATCGAGCCGTTTAAAGTCATGACAGCTAAAACTTTCTTTAAACTAATTCCTCCGATTACAGTAACTTTTGCACCGACGCTCGAAGACTCGCTAACGCTGCGCTATCGATAATATGGTTTAAAATCATACACTCTGCTGCCGCGACCGCTTCTGGCATGAGTTCGGGTCAAACCAAGTAAAACACCCATTTCATCAATGAAAACTAAGTTTTCTGGATCTATAGTTTTAACTTTTTCCCAAAATTCACACCTTAACTTTTGGACTCTTTCGGTGGCACATTGACTACTACGTAATGTCTTTTTTTTTGTGTCAGATTTTGTCTTTGCAATGCCCGACACATAGCACTCGTGCTTACCCATTTATCGTAAGTTTGTCCCCAATATTCACAATATTCCGATAAAGTTGCATCTGGATATTTTTCTACCATTTGAGCTAGCTCAATTTTATGCTTATCCAAATCACTCTTCATACCTCCACCTTGTTTTTGTGGCTGTACATGACCTTGAGTTCTTTTAAGGAAAAGCAGCCTTTGTACAAAAGCCTTACTGACATCAAACCTAGAAGCTATTTTTCTAATTGATGTATCGCCTTGAGAGTAAGCCTTAATTATTTTTTCTCGAAAGTCGATGGAGTAAGCTTTCATGGTACTAATTGATGCACTAGCATTTAGTGTACTCTATGTACCTGCAATCTGCTGTAATTGGTCCTTTGGGAATAATGCGGCGATTGATTACACCCTCATAGGTATCGAAGTAATGGCGCTTAATATGGTCAAACTTGACGGTTTCAGCCACTTCTGGAAGGTAGTAAATGCGGTATGTATAGTTCCACAGATTTGGATAATCCGTGAGATGACGGAGATTACAATTCAAAGCTCCGTAGTAAGCGACATCAAATCGAACTAGCGTGACAAACAGACGAATATCCGCTTGAGTGAAGCGATCTCCCACGAGATACTGCTTGTCAGATAATTGAGCTTCCAGGGTATCTAGTGCATCAAATAGTAGGTCAATTGCCCCATCATAATCTGCTTGAGAACTGGCAAAACCAACTTTGTAAACGCTAATATTGATGCGCTCGGATACAAAGGCATTGATTTGCTCAATCTCCGCTCTCAGTTCTTGGGGATAGAGATCAAGACTTGCGTCATTAAATGCATCAAATTCAGTCACCAACATTCGCAGAATATCCGCAGACTCATTGTTGACGATGGTTGCTGTTTTCTGATCCCATAGTACTGGAACCGTAACTCTACCCGTGAAGTTTGGCTTTGCCTGAGTGTACACCTGATGAAGATAATCAAACCCATTAATGATATCCGGTGTCGTGTCCTTCCAATTACCAAACACCCATCCGTTTGAGCTGCCCCAATCTGGGCTGAGAACTGACATGGAAATTACGTTTTCCAATCCTTTTAACTTACAAGCCAAAATTGTGCGATGGGCAAAGGGACAGGCATAGGACACATATAAATGATAGCGATCGCGTTCAGCCTTAAAGCCAGAAGATCCATCGGCAGAAATAAAATCTCGAAACGAACCTGCTGGAATTCTTTCTCCTTCAAGTGGTTGAAAACCAGAATGCCAGATACCGTTCATTAATACTTTCATCGAACTCTCCGGTAACGAATAGGAATGCATTTGTAAAATGATTTACCAATTGATTGCCAGTTGATGGAGTGTTTCTTGGGCTTGTGCTAGCGATTGTTCGCTCAGTACAGTGTTCAATCCATTCACATTGACAAATTGAATGTCTATAATGCCAATGAAGTCGAAAATCGCTCTCAGGTATAGCTCTAACTGGGAGTTGTGTGAGGATGAGCCTCTAGTTCTTTGGTGTTGAATAAACTGTATGTACAGAAGTGACATAGTGAGTACACCGAATTGATTGTTACTAGGAAGATTGCCGTAATTGCATTGCAGTGACAGCAGCAATGATGAGAACACCACCCAAAATTTGCAGCAGCGTCAAGGTTTGTCCAAACCATAGCCATGCCAAGATTGCAGCGACAAAGGGTTCTAAAGTAGCCACGATCGCCGCCCATTCAACATGAACTCGTTGAATGCTCCACAAAAGCAGTAGATAGGGCAGCAGATTTCCGATAATTCCAACCATCAGCACTTTGGGGAAGTGTTCGGGAACCAGTAGGGTAGTGGGCAATCCTTGTGTGAACTGGTACGCTAGCCAGAACAGGCTAGCAACAGCAAATGCCAATGACCTAGAAATTGCAAATCCCTCAAAGCGTGGGCTAGAGAGGGATTTTGGGTATTGGGTATTGGGTATTTGGTATTGGGTTTTTTGACTGCTAGGTTAAATTACTTGCTTTCTCAACTGCTTGCTTTAACTCTTCAAAAGTAATACTACCGTCTTCGTCTGAATCATACTGTACTAGTAACTCCTGTGGGCTACTGGTATTTGTTTCTGATGAGATGACTGCACTTAAGCCAGGACTTAAAAAAAGCTCATTAATGGAGACTTTGCCGTCTTGATCGCGATCTAAGGTATTAAAAAGAGATTGAAGCTCTTGCTCGGTTGCCATAAGTTTCTATCTGAATTAATTTTTCAATTTAATATCTCATTAATATCTCAAAATTAAACAAAGTTATATCCTTAGAGGTAGAAACGGGTATGACTGGGGCTTAGATTAGGTGTACGCCCTGATACAGGGTCTACAGTTGGGACAATGAAAGTCAATCGGCACGGTCGAGCTAAAGTTCTCACTCAACAAGAGATACAGCTAATTTTCAGTCATGGCTTATACCAATTCGTAATTCGTAATTCGTAATTCGTAATTAAGAAAGTCCCATTTAGTCTAGGTTTCTGGGTTTGGATCTGTATCATTATTTTTGGGAAATAGTATTACTATAACAGCGGCAATAAAAGTGTCACAAAATAGTAAACCAAAGGAGCTGTGAAGATATAACTATCAGTACGGTCTAAGATGCCACCATGACCGGGGATCAACTGTCCTGAATCCTTAACGCCAGCATCGCGCTTAAGCATAGATTCGGTGAGGTCGCCTAAAAGACTAGCAATACCAATCAGTAAACCCAAGGCGACACCAGTGATAATAAATCTGGGAAAGTGAAGATAATAAGCCCCCGCTAAGGCTACAGCAACGCTACCAGCGATGCCGAAAACTGCCCCTTCAACAGTTTTTTTCGGACTAATGTTCGATAATTGGGTTTTGCCAAAGAATTTACCAATAAAGTAAGCGCCAATGTCAGCTGCCCAAATGCATAGGAAAGTCAGCATCGTCACTGTCAATCCTTGAGGTAAAGCCGCGAAATTTTTTTGCTGGAGAATATCTGCCCAACTTGGGGGCCAGTAACCACCCAAAGGAAGATTGCTGATAGCTGCACTACCGAGGGCGCGTAACCGTACCCAATAACTCGCCAAGTAACCCACATAAAATAGCCCCATAATGGAAGCGGAAATATCCGCGATTGTTGCCATTTTGGGCTGGAACAGCAAGTAAAAACAAATAAATGTACCAGCTATAGGCATGACAGCATCAGCTAAACTGCTATCAACTGTACTAATAACCAGTAAAACTTGGCTGACAAATATGGTGGTTTTAGCAGCGGGAACTATACCTCTGGCTCGCACCAAATTAAAATATTCCTGATGACCTAAGAAGACAATAACCGCGATCGCAATCGTAAAATACCAACCTCCTAAAAGGACGGCAATCAAAGCAAGGGCGATCGCAACAATTCCACTAATAATCCGAGACCAAGGCATAGAAGTATTTTGGATTTGGGTATTGGGGATTGGGGATCGGGGATTGGGCATTGGGTATTGGGTATTGGCTATTAACAAGAAAAAGTAATGTGATGAACTAAATTCCTTCCTAGTCCCTAGTCCACAGTCCCCATTGCCCCTAATCCCCAGAGGGGGCCCCGAGTTCCCCAGTCCCCAAACGCTAGTCCCCAGTCCCCATTTAGTCTAGTTTCTCACCACTAAGGATAAAAATGGGATCGACGGCGGCAAAAGTTTGAGAAAAGCCGCGCGTTTCTAAGCGATTGACCGCAGATTGGACAACTTCGATATTAACCGCTCGCAACTGCGAAAAGCTTTGAGAAATAGCATACAGACCTTCTAGATTAGCAGCTGTCGCCACAACTCTTCCTGAGGATGGTAAATAATGCCACACTGCTTGCAAAATATCTTGGATGGGTCTTCCTCCCTCAATACAAACACGGTGAGGGGAAACTTTTAGGTCATGCAAACACTCTGGCGCATTCCCTTCAATGACTTCAACATTATTCACCTCAAAGCGATCGCAGTTACGCTTGATCAGGTTGGCTACTTCTTCATCCCGTTCTACAGCAATAATCTGAGCGCTGGGACACAGCAATCCCACTTCTACGGGAATTGTACCCGTCCCTGCACCAATGTCCCACAACACCGAATCAGGTTTTAGCCGCAATTGAGAAATCAACAGCAGCCGCACTTCTCGCTGACTAAAAGGAATACCTGGCAAATGCTCGAACAATTCATCGGGAATACCAGGGGTAATGTAAGGCCAAAGTTGGGAGGGCATAGAAATACACAACTATACTAAGAAATATCAGCTTGCCCAATTTGACAAGCTATAAAACCTTTTAGACTAACGTTATAAGCAATCATAATGATTGGGGAAATACTAGGCGATGTCCGTGGACAAGACGCTTCACGTCTGGGCTACGAAGTCAAGCAGCTATTGGGAAAAAAAGCAGGGCGGCGGACACTGTTAGCACGGGATCGAGTCACTGATGAATTAGTAGTTGTCAAGTTACTCTCTTTTGGTAGTGACTTTGAATGGGACGATCTCAAGTTGTTTGAGCGGGAAGCTGAAACCTTAAAATCTTTATCACATCCCTCTATTCCACGCTATTTGGACTATTTTGAAGTAAGTTTACCCACCATTAAAGGATTTGCCTTAGTACAGAGTTATATCCCAGCTCAAACTTTAGAGCAATACTTACAAACTGGGCGGACTTTTACAGAAGTCGAAGTCAAACAGTTAGCTAAAGCAGTTTTAGAGATTTTGATTTACCTACATGGATTGCATCCGCCTGTCATCCACCGCGATCTTAAGCCTAGCAATATTTTATTAGGCGTAGACGCGCCAAGCGCGGCTTGCCGCAGGCATCGCTCTGGCAATAATATCGGTCAAGTTTACTTGGTAGATTTTGGTTCAGTGCAAACTGTCTTAGCTACAGAAGGTGGCACTAGAACTGTGGTAGGAACTTATGGCTATATGCCACAGGAGCAATTTGGCGGACGTACTGTTGCAGCATCTGACCTTTATAGCTTAGGCACAACGTTAATTTACTTGCTGACGGGTACTCATCCAGCCGATTTACCCCAAAAGGATTTTCGCATTCAATTTGAGCAAACGGCGCATCTGAGTCCAGGTTTGACTCGCTGGTTGAGGGCAATGACTGAACCCAGTTTAGAAAAGCGCTTAAGTTCTGCAAGTGAAGCACTGAAAGCTTTGGATAATTTCCAACTTCCAAATTCCAGTGCTTTAGCTGTGGACAAACCTGCTGGTAGCAAAATTCAACTAAATAAAAATGCTGATTCTCTCGAAATTATCATTCCCCCAGTTGGCTTTCATCCTGCAATGATTTTTACAGGTTTGTTTGCGATCGCCTGGAATTCATTTATCTTGTTTTGGACAATTGGCGCTCTCAGTGCCCCTTTTCCCATCAATATCCCCTTTGCTTTGTTCTCACTTCCCTTTTGGGGTGCTGGCTTTTTCATGCTAACTGGAATTATCTTCCCTTGGTTTGCACGCATCCACTTAAGCTTGAATCAGGAGCAAATCACTTTAATTTGGGAGTTGTTTGCTTTGAAATTCTATCGTCCTCGTCCATCGTCAAGACAAAGTATCACCAAACTGGTTTACATTCCTCAACACTTTACTAAAGACTCTGAGGGAAGCCGCTCAGTAGTAGCGCCGCAATTGGATATTTGGGCGGGAGTACGAAAATATCAGATTGGTGGTAACGGTGGCACTATCAAATCTGAAGCAGAACTTGAATGGCTAGCTCATGAATTAAGCGATTGGTTAGGTATACCAATTACTAGAGAATAGGGAGTGGGGAACTCGGGATGCCTTCTGGGGATAAGAGGCAATGGGTAAAAAGCATGGGGAGGTATTTGAAGTCGTTCCTCCGTCCTATGAATGTTTATAGTTAATTAGAGATACTGTAGAGGAAACTTATATGTTTGGACTAGGATGGCCGGAAGTAGGTGTAATTGCCGTAGTCGCTATTTTAATTTTTGGTCCCAAAAAAATCCCTGAACTGGGAAACGCACTGGGCAAAACTCTACGAGATTTTAAAGAGGGACTGAAAAATTCTAATGATGACAACAGTCCAGAAGAAGAACAACAATAGTCAACAGTCAACAGTCAACAAAGTTTAAGCTGTGGACTATGGACTCTTGACTATCAACTAAAGCAAAGTATTAATAACGGAAGATGTCACCCCATTTTGAATATCTACAACAGTCGTGGAGGGATTTTGTTGTATTTCCTCTTTGACTAAGCCGCGCAGCTTAATTAACTTGATAGCCCGACTGACACTTTCTGGTAAAATCACCACCAGACCGTTATCAGGAGCCATATCCAAAGCTTTATTAATCGCTTGAGTTTCGTCCAGAATTGACTCGAAGCGGCAATCAGGTTTGACTTGGGTGATGCCTTTAGTAATTAAATCAGATGCCGAACCCCTTGGTCGTCCTCGCGTGTCATCATCTTCTTTGACAATGATGTAGTCAAAAATATCTGCTGCTAGTTTACCCAAAGTAACGAAGTCTTCGTCGCGGCGATCGCCTGGTCCGCCAACTACGCCAATCTTCTCTCCTGTATTCCAGTTGCGGACAAAAGCACCCACAGCTTCGTAACTTGCTGGGTTGTGGGCATAGTCTACTAAGGCGTGGAAGTTGCCTAAATTAAATAAATTCATCCGGCCCGGTGTTTGACTCACAGAAGCACGGAATGTCTTTAGGCCAGCGCGAATCTGCTCGATTGTGACGTTTTGCACGAAAGCTGCCAAACTCGCTGCTAAAGCGTTGGCAATCATGAACGGCGCACGTCCACCCATTGTCAAAGGTATATTTTCTGCTCTTTCGATTCTGTGCGTCCAATCGCCTTTCACAATTGACAGATAGCCATTTTCATACACTGCTGCTACTCCTCCCTTTTGGATGTGCTTCCGCACTAATTCCGAATCGGGATTCATTGTAAAGTAAGCAATATTAGCTTTTGTTTTTTCGGCCATGGCAGCAACGCGGCGATCGTCGGCGTTGAGTACGGCATAGCCATCAGGGAATACAGCTTCTGCAACTACACTTTTGAGGTTAGCCAATTGATCGATGGTATCGATATCGCCTATTCCTAGATGATCGGCAGCGACGTTTAATACCACACCGACATTAGCAGTTTCAAAACCGAGTCCAGAGCGAAGAATACCACCACGAGCTGTTTCGAGTACGGCTACTTCTACAGTTGGATCTTGCAAGATCAGGTGGGCACTTTGGGGGCCTGTGTTATCTCCAGCTTCTACTAAGTATTCACCGATATAAGTCCCATCTGTAGTTGTATAGCCTACTACTTTTCCTGTTTGTTTATAAATATGTGCTAGCAATCGCGTAGTTGTGGTTTTCCCATTAGTGCCCGTCACACTCAAGATGGGAATGCGGCTAGATTGTTCGTTAGGGAACAGCATATCCATAACTGCGCCAGCGACGTTGCGAGGGATGCCAATGCTGGGGGCGACGTGCATCCGAAAGCCAGGTGCAGCATTAACTTCCACAATCACACCATCCACTTCCCGTAGGGGACGGCTAATATCTGAAGTGACGATATCCAGTCCGGCGATATCCAAACCGATAATTTTCACTACCCTTTGAGCTAACCAAATGTTTTCTGGGTGGATCTCGTCGGTACGGTCTACGGCAATACCACCTGTACTCAAATTTGCCGTTGCCCGCAGGTAACAAATTGTGCTTTTTGGGAGGACGCTGTTGAGAGTGTAGCCTTGCCTTTCTAGCAGTTGGTAGCTGGTGCGGTCTAGTTCAATTTTGGTGAGGACGTTATCATGTCCTTCTCCACGATTCGGATCGAGGTTTGTTTCCTCAATTAGTTCGGCGATGGTAGATCTGCCATTGCCAACTACATGAGCTGGTACGCGTTCAGCGACTGCCACGACTTTGCCATCGACAACCAGTACTCTGTGGTCGCGTCCGATGTAATACCGTTCGACAATGATTGACCGAGAAACTTGTCTGGCTGCCTCGTAAGCTGCCTCTGCTTCATCCCAAGTTCTGATATCGATAGTGATCCCGCGTCCGTGATTGCCATCCAGCGGTTTGATGACGATGGGATAACCGCCTACGTATTCAATGGCTTCTTCTAAATCATCCAAGAAGTTGATGACTGTACCTCTGGGTACAGGCACTCCAGTCGCAGCTAAGATGCGTTTGGTGGCTTCTTTATCGCAAGCTAGTTCTACCCCCAGAATGCTGGTGTTATCAGTCATTGTGGCCTGCATCCGCTTCTGATTAACGCCATAGCCCAGCTGAATCAAAAAGCGGGCGCTCAGTTGCATCCAGGGAATGCCTCTTTTTTCGGCTTCTTTGACGATCGCTTCTGTTGAAGGGCCTAGAGAAGAATCGCGCCAGAAGTCTTTCAGGTCTTGGATGTCTTGCTCTAGTTCTGCCTTGGGATAACGACCGCGATCGACGATACTTTGGCACAGGCGCACAGCTGCTCGTCCAGCGTAGCGTCCTGCTTCCTCATTTAGGTACTCAATTATTACCTGGAAAATTCCAGGTGTAGCAGTTTCACGGGTGCGACCAAAACCGACATGCATTCCAGCCAATTCTTGGAGTTCTAGGGCTACGTGTTCCACGACATGGCCCATCATGGTACCTTCTCGCACTCGCATCAAAAAACCACCACGACAGCCAGGCGAACAATAGTGACCCTCCAGACTTGGCAACGCCTCTACTAATCCTTCATAAAAGCCAGGGATTTCATTCGAGGGCGTCTCGGCAAGGTTTTCTAAATCGAGGCGCATGACGATCAGCTTGTGGCGTCGAATGCTCCAGTAGTTTGGGCCGCGTAAGGTCTGGATCTTGAGGATTCTCATGGGAATAGGTAGATGGAGATTCGGAACCAAAATTCTAGTTTCTTACTGGAATTGACCGCTAAACTGTTCATTACAAACAGTTTTTTCTATTTTTATGGTATTGTGCTAATTTTTCTACCGCAGGAAATAAAGTTAGCGATCGATGCCAGTGTAACCTCAGATACTCTATTCCGTCAGCTAGAGATACGGTGTACAGCGGGCAATACAGTCCGTTGGTACAGGTGGAAGCGATCGCCATAGCTGAGGATGTGCAGACGTAAATTATGCACTGTTAGGGGTTCATTAGCGCCGACATGCGGCTCGTTGGTGTGGGTGAGTTCAGTGGGATCGACAATGGTGACACTGCCTTTGCCCATGACTTGCAGCCAGCCATCCCGTTCAAAGACAGCACAAGTATCTTCATCAATGCCGATACCTAAGCGGTCAGGATGAGCTGCGATCGCACTAATTAGTCGTCCCATACGATTGCGGTTGTGAAAGTGTTGGTCAACAATTACCTCTGGGATAAATCCCAAACCCGTTGCCATATCTACTAGGGAACGATTTGGTGTCTCTCCACTACCACCGCCAGCAATCATATGATGCCCCATTACTGCCGCCCCCGCACTGGTACCTGCTAAGGTAAGTTGCCCCGATCTCACCCGCTGCCGGATGATCTCCATCGCTGGCGTATCTGACAACACGCCACAGAGGCGCAATTGGTCTCCTCCCGTCAAAAAAACTCCACTACAGGCTTCTAAAGATGCTTTGATTTGTGGAATTTCACACTGTTCCCGTTCGCGGATGTCTAAAATCTCAACCTTCTCAGCACCCATTTCTTCAAAAATGCGAATATACCGACCACCGATGATAGCGGGTTCGCGGGAGGCAGATGGAATAATTGTAATATAGGCCTTACTAGCACCGGCGCGACCAAAAAAAGTTCGCAGGATTTCGCGTCCATGAACTTTATCTTCTGCGCCTCCGATCACCAGAACGGCGGTTTTAGTTGCTTGGGGTGTCCTCATTTCCAGCGATTTAGCTTTTAGTTGCGGCATTGTGTTTCTCCTGTCAACAACTTCAGGAGCCATCGCCTTGGTGTTAGCGCAGCGTTAGCGGCGCAGGAGCGTCGGCAGTCCGGTCTTGGGGAGCCAGTGCGGTCTTGGGGTTTCCCCAAGTGGAGGAGGCAGTGCGTTGCGGAGCCAGCGCTGTGCGGAGGTTCCCTCCGTTGAAGCGACTGGCGTGGGGTTCCCCCCGTTGTAGCAACTGCCGTCATCTGGCGTGGTTTCCCCCATGAGGAAATGCCGAAAGGGTTCCCCAGTGAGACAGCCCTGAAGGAGGGTTTCCAACACCAGTCGCTCATGGGGGAGACCCCCAAGACCGCGCTGGCTCCTCCGTAGGAGACTGCGTTCCCCGAAGGGGTTCTCGAAGAGTACCCGAAGGGCTTGTGGCGAATGGCGTGTGAATTTAACAAGGTTGAGTAGCCTAATGATTTACGCACTTTGCTTTTGTAGGAGGACACTGCACCGAGGTTTTGATTGCCGACAGCCAGCGTTCATAATTCTCGTTTAACAGACACGAAGCCTCAGTATTCATGTGTCTGTTGCCGTTCCTAAAAGCCAGCGCCTTGTTTTTCACCTGTCCACTTTTTCCAGACTGGCAGAATTGTGCTTGGGGACTAAGGGAGGACACTTTTGTGTGGGGTTTCCCCTTTGTTTAATCAAGTGTCTGTTTCCCCTCTTAGGTTGGGGACGAATCCCCTCTGGGGTCGGGGGTGGACAGGTCTTTGCACAAATGATTCTGAGGCTAGCTCGATGCATCCTGGAAGTTGTTAACCTGGTCAGATTATTTATTTAAATGGTAGTTGTGACAATATTTAAACATAAATTAAGTAATTAGAAAAACTTTTGATCCCGTGAAGAAACATATTGTTCTGGTACTTTTAGATACTATTGAGCAAGCTTATCTGTAGTTTTACCCTAGATTGGCTTCTTGCGTTTAGTAAACATTCAAATTTAAGATTAGTGTTCTCGAATACGAATTACTGTGCGCTTTGATATAGTTACACTTTTTCCTGACTGTTTTACCTCAGTTCTTAGCTCTGGGCTGCTAGGTAAAGCCTTAGCCAAACAGATTGCCCAAGTGAATCTGGTCAATCCTCGAGACTTCACCACCGATAAACACCGGAAGGTAGATGATGAACCCTACGGCGGTGGCGTGGGGATGCTGATGAAGCCAGAACCTATATTTACGGCTGTGGAGTCCTTGCCAACTCTACCCCGAAGAGAAATCGTGTTGATGAGTCCTCAGGGGCAAACAATCAATCAACCGCTGTTGCGAGAACTAGCAACCAATTATGACCAGTTAGTAGTAATCTGCGGACATTATGAAGGAGTGGATGAGAGGGTACTGCATCTAGTAACACGTGAGGTATCTTTGGGCGATTTTATTCTGACTGGTGGAGAAATTCCAGCAATGGCATTGATCAACGGTATAGTGCGTCTGCTACCAGGAACGGTGGCCAAAACAGAGTCCCTGACAGCAGAAAGTTTTGAAGAGGGGTTGCTGGACTATCCCCAGTACACTCGTCCCGCCAATTTTCGGGGTTGGAAAGTACCTGATGTCTTGCTCTCTGGGAATCACGCAGCAATTGCCCAATGGCGTTACGAACAACAAATTAAAAAAACAAGCGATCGCCGCCCCGATTTGCTCAAGGAGTGGGAGCGGGGGAACAGGGGGAGCAGGGGAGCAGAGGGGCAGGGGAGCAGAGGGGCAGGGGAGCAGGGAGAGCAGGGGAGAAGGGGAGGAAAGTAAAGATAAAACTCCTAACTCTTAACTCCTGTACAAATGCGATTAATCGCGTCTGTACTCAGCACGGGCTAAACGCCCCGTTATCGCTAACAGGACTCAGCAACGCCAGTCGCCTCAATGGGGGGAACCCCCGCATAGCGCTGGCTTCTCAGCACTTTTTACAACTGACAACTGGAGAAATGACTAACATTCGTATTGGCAATGGCTACGATATCCACCGATTGGTGAGCGATCGCTCTTTAATTTTAGGAGGAGTGCAAATTCCTCACGAACTTGGTTTATTGGGGCATAGTGATGCTGACGTGCTAACGCATGCAATTATGGATGCCATGCTTGGGGCATTATCTTTGGGGGATATAGGGCATTATTTTCCTCCTAGCGATTCCCAATGGGCAGGGGCTGATAGTTTAGTACTACTAACTCAAGTCAATCAGCTAATTCAAGAGCAAGGTTGGCAAGTAGGCAACATTGATTCGGTGGTAGTAGCAGAACGTCCAAAGTTGAAACCGCATATTGAAAAGATGCGTGATAAATTAGCGACTGTTTTAGAATTGCAAGCAAATCAAATTGGCATCAAAGCAACTACCAATGAAAAGTTAGGCCCCGTTGGACGAGAAGAAGGTATATGTGCTTATGCTGTTGTCTTGCTAGTAGCAGCTAAATAATTTAATTAAGTCCATATTTCCTTGAATTGAGTTCACCATTCATGTATTAAACTTATGAATTTTAGTAGCATTTTTTCCAAAATTAAACGTTTTTTGTTACCAATAATTTTGGTTTTAGCAACAGCAATTATAGTTACTGCTTGTAACCCATCTGAATTTAAAACTTCTGCTGCTCAAGTACCTCAATTAGTAAGTAGCATTCTCAGCGATCCTAAAACTTTTAACTACCCTCTCAGTCAAGAATTTCCCAATATTTTTGGGCTTACTTATGTGGGATTAACTACCCAAAACCCCATAACTGGTGAATTCGAGCCAGACTTGGCGGAATCATGGCAAATTTCTGATAACAAATTGCAGTTTATTTTTACCCTACGTCAAGGATTGAAATGGTCTGATGGACAACCACTAACAGCCGATGATGTGGTATTTACCTTCAACGACATTTACCTCAACGAAGCAATTCCCACAGATGCTAGAGATGTCTTGCGAATTGGTGAGAGTCGAGCATTACCTAAGGTACGAAAAATAGATGAACGGCGAGTCGAGTTTACCAATCCAGAACCATTTGCACCATTTTTAGGAACTGTAGGATTGCCAATTTTACCCGCCCATATATTAGAAAAATCTATCAAGACCAAAGATCGAGAAGGTAAACCAATATTTCTGTCACAGTGGGGTGTTGATACTCCTCCCGATCGGGTTATCGTCAACGGTCCTTATAAACTAGAGCGTTACGATACTAGCCAACGTGTAGTTTTTCGACGTAACCCTTACTATTGGCGCAAAGGATCTAAAGGAGAATCCCAACCTTATATCGAACGTGTAGTGTGGCAAATTGTAGAATCAACAGATACCTCGTTGCTACAATTTCGTTCTGGTGGTTTAGATACGGTGGGAGTGTCACCAGACTACTTTTCTTTGCTAAAGGTGCAAGAAAAGCAGGGAAATTTCAAAATTTATAATGGTGGACCAGCAACTGGTACGACGTTTATTTTATTCAATTTGAATAAAGGTCAAAGGAATGGGAAACCACTGGTAGATCCAGTAAAGTCGCGTTGGTTTAACACTGTAGAATTTCGGCAAGCCGTAGCCTATGCTATTGACCGACAAACGATGATAAATAATACTTTTCGCGGCTTAGGTAAACCTCAAGATTCACCAATTTCAGTGCAAAGTCCCTATTATCTTTCAGCTCAAAAAGGACTAAAGACTTATAACTACAATCTCAAAAAATCAAAGGAACTGCTGCTCAAAGCAGGATTCAAATATAACGACAAAAACCAATTAGTAGATGCTCAGGGAAACCGCGTTCGTTTTACTTTGCTGACTAATGCTGGTAACAAAATCCGCGAAGCAATTGGATCGCAAATTAAACAAGACCTGAGTAAAATCGGGATTCAAGTTGATTTCACTCCATTGGCATGGAATACTTACACAGACAAACTTTCTAACACCTTGGATTGGGAAGCTTCTATGCTAGGTCTGACTGGTGGTTTAGAACCAAATGATGGGGCTAATGTCTGGGCCTCCGAAGGTGGATTACATATGTTTAATCAGAAACCTCAAGCAGGACAAAAGCCGATTGAGGGTTGGGAAGTGTCTCCTTGGGAAGCAGAAATTAACAAGCTTTACATTCAAGCAGCTAGGGAGTTAGACGAAGCCAAGCGGAAAGAAATTTATGCCGAAACACAGCGAATAACTCAGGAGAACTTACCATTTATTTACTTAGTTAATCCTTTGTCACTCTCAGCAGTCCGTAATCGCTTTGAAGGCATCAAATTCTCTGCCCTGGGTGGCGCATTCTGGAATATTCATGAAATCAAAATAACAGATTAGTCATTAGTTAGTGGTTATTGATTAGTGGCTAACAACTGAACTACTGACTAATGATAAAGGACAAATGACCAATGACCGATGAAAAAGCTTTGCGATCGCTCCTAGAAGCGGTTGCGAATGGTAAAGTGACTCTAGATGTGGCGTTAGACTCACTCAAAGACTTAGCCTATGAACCTGTGGGTGAATTTGCCAAAATTGACCATCATCGCCAACTGAGAACTGGTTTCCCAGAGGTGATTTGGGGACCAGGTAAAACGCCAGAACAGATTGCTCAAATTATGGAGGTGATGCGTCTCCGTAACTCGGTAGTGATGGCAACCCGAATTGAACCGACAGTTTATACGGAACTGCAATCAAAGGTTAGAGGTTTACATTACTACGAATTGGCGAAAATTTGTGCCATTACTCCCCCAAGCATCGAACCACAATTTGGGGGAGAAATCGGTATTCTTTCGGCTGGTACTGCTGATTTACCCGTTGCAGAAGAAGCAGCAATCACAGCTGAACTTTCTGGTTTTCGCGTGCAGCGTCTTTGGGATGTCGGCGTTGCTGGAATTCACCGTTTATTAAATAATCGCCATGTCATTGAGTCGGCATCGGTGTTGATTGTCGTAGCTGGGATGGAAGGTGCTTTACCCAGCGTCGTTGCGGGTTTGGCACATTGTCCCGTGATTGCTGTTCCTACCAGTGTGGGTTACGGTGCAAGTTTTGGCGGTTTAGCAGCCCTATTGACAATGCTCAATTCTTGTGCGGCTGGAGTAGGTGTAGTCAATATTGATAATGGCTTTGGCGCAGCAGTTTTGGCGGGGCAAATTTTGCGGACAGCCGAGAAATTGCGGTTGGCATCGTCTGCATCTTGAGTTATGACATCAAGAGACTGGGGATTGGGGATTAGGGACTAGGTAAGAAGGGGAAAGGTTAAAGGGCAAACGGATAGTTCTTTGCTTTTCCCAATCCCCAGAACCAAATGCCCAGTAACCAATCCACTGCTAATTCATTAATTATCAAGTATGAACTACTACACCGATTTGATGTCTGAGTTACTTTGGGATTTGCCCGCTAATGTGCCGCTACTAGCTCAAGCAATTCGCGATCCAGACCTAATAGGTCAAATCTCTAAAGCTTGGAGCCACTTTGTACAGACAGGACAAATCTGGGCACTATTGATTGGTTTGGTTATTGGTTATATCATTCGGAATCTAACAAGCTACGGTTAGATTTAAAAGTTAGCAGGCAGGAGTCAGGAGTCAAGAGGCAGGGGAGCAGGGGGAGAAGTTATTACAAGTCTTTCCCCCTTCTCCCTATCACCCTATCCCCCTCATCTCCTTCATCCCCCCTGCTCCCCAATCCCCAGTCCCCTCGTATCTATGACCAAAGAACAAACTTGGAGTCAGCGGTTTGAATCGGTGCTGCATCCGGCGATCGCTCGTTTTAATGCCAGTATCGGTTTTGATATTGAATTAATCGAATACGACCTCACCGGTTCCCAAGCTCATGCTCAGATGCTGGCTCACACTGGTATCATTTCCCCAGAAGAAGGAGAGCAACTTATTGCGGGTTTAGAACAAATTCGCCAAGAATACCACCAAGGCAATTTTAATCCTGGTATCGATGCCGAAGATGTACATTTTGCGGTGGAACGGCGACTGACGGAAATTGTCGGTAATGTGGGTAAAAAATTACATACGGCGCGATCGCGTAACGATCAAGTTGGCACTGACACCAGACTCTACCTGCGCGATCGAATTCAAGAAATTAAAAGCCAATTGCGGGAATTTCAAACCGTCTTACTAGATATAGCCGAACAGCACGTTGAAACTCTAATTCCTGGCTATACCCACCTGCAACGTGCCCAACCTCTAAGTTTGGCTCATCACCTCTTGGCATATTTTCAGATGGCACAACGCGACTGGGAACGTCTGGGAGATGTGTATCGGCGAGTAAATATCTCGCCACTGGGGTGCGGTGCTTTGGCAGGAACAACTTTCCCTATTGACCGCCATTACACAGCCCAACTGTTGAAATTTGACAGCGTTTATGCAAATAGTTTGGATGGAGTGAGCGATCGCGACTTTGCGATCGAATTCCTCTGTGCTGCTAGCTTGATCGTGGTTCACCTCAGCCGCCTCTCAGAAGAAATTATTCTTTGGTCATCTGAAGAATTTCGCTTTGTTACCCTCAAAGATAGCTGTGCCACTGGTTCCAGCATTATGCCCCAAAAGAAGAATCCCGATGTACCAGAATTAGTGCGGGGAAAAACAGGGCGTGTATTCGGTCATCTTCAGGCAATGTTAGTAATTATGAAAGGGCTACCTCTGGCATACAACAAAGACCTGCAAGAAGATAAAGAAGGTCTATTTGATGGCGTTAACACAGTCAAAGCCTGTTTGGAAGCAATGACAATTTTGCTGCGAGAAGGGTTAGAATTTCGCACCCAGCGTTTGGCAGAAGCAGTGACACAGGATTTTTCCAACGCTACTGATGTAGCAGATTATTTAGCAGCACGAGGCGTACCCTTCCGAGAAGCCTATAATCTTGTAGGCAAAGTAGTAAAAACCAGTATTGCCGCAGGCAAACTCTTAAAAGATTTGACATTGGAGGAGTGGCAAAAACTCCACCCAGCATTTGCCGCAGATATTTATGAAGCGATATCCCCTCGTAAAGTTGTAGCTGCCCGTAACAGTTATGGTGGTACTGGCTTTGCTCAAGTGACCAAAGCAATCCTGACTGCTCGCGCTCAAATTGCTGAGAAAGACTAGCATTGGGAACAAAGGGATAGGAAGATAGGAAGACACGGTACTAGAAAAGAGTTTTCAGATTACTGATTACCTAGTCCCCAATAATAAGTAAGGGCGTACAACTGTACGCCCTGAAAACTCAAACACTCAAAGAATAAGAATTTCGGGAGGCAACTTATTCAGCATCAATTGCTGCTGCGCCCTCATCTTCCTCACTCTTCGGTGGTCTTTGTTGGAATCTTCTTTGCATTCTTCCTGTCGTAGTCCGTTTACGAAACTTCCTGGCATATGCCTGGTTCCGTAGCGCCTTTTCTTTTTTCGGGTTACGGCGCTTAGCCATGTTCACCTCATTAATAAACAACAAAAAAGGTAACTAGGCATCACGTAGGCAATATCAGCTACCAATGTTATTGATATAATTTTAGCCTAGTTTAGCAGCCTACATACTTTAAACAGCTTACAATCCTATCGCATTCAATTTGAATATGTCAATAGCAATTCAGCATTATTCCCTCAATGCCAAGGTGTTTGTATACTGATGTAGTGACTATAAAGACAGAAAAATCCTTGATAGAGCAATCCCCATAGTTAACTGTGAAAATATCTTGTCCATCAGGAAATAATCAGTTTTTAGGCGTGAAGCCTTGTATGATTGACTGTGAATAAATCTTGTAGGTTTTAGATAAATTAATTTTGGCAATAAACTCGCATTTAATAAAATCAATTATCGTCGTCCAATTCCTCTAAATTAATATTCGTAATTACATAAATGCAAGCTATTAGGCTGGTAGATAAACGAATTTAGATATTCTATATTTGGAAATTAATATAGCTCGCTGCTTTCAGGAAAACTCATGGTATGTTTAATTTGAAAAGTCTGATTATATTAGGAAAAGATGTGTATACAAAATCACACTAATTTTTTGTTTAACCTAATCATAAAATTGATATATTTTCCAAAAATCGTTTAGAATAAAATCCCAAACCACGAACATATTTGTAAAATACAAATCTTAACTATTAAGTAGTTAAGCCTATGTTGGGTGGTAGGGCAATTAGATAATACAATACAGACATTTTAAGATTGAACGTTATTGCTTTTTTTGCAACGGCTGTCCAGTCCACACGTAGCTTGTGGCGCATTGGACAAACGGTACTGGGTATTATCTTCCGTCATCCCATTCCTGGTACTAGTATTATCCCGATATTACCTGATGGTCGAATTGTGCTGATCCGGCGACGCGATGATGGTTGCTGGGCGTTGCCTGGAGGTATGGTGGATTGGGGGGAGGATATTCCTAACACAGTTCGCCGAGAGTTGATGGAGGAAACTGGACTAGAGTTGTTAGAAATTAAGCGTTTAGTTGGAGTTTACTCTGCACGAGATCGCGATCCCAGAATCCATTCAATTTGTGTTGTGGTTGAAGCCCAAGTGCAGGGAATAATGGCGGTTCAGGATACTTTGGAAGTCATAGAAATCCAGGCTTTCCCTCCAGATTCCCTACCTCCAGAAAAAATGTCTCATGACCACTCTCGACAATTACAAGATTACTTGAATGGCTTGACCACACTCGCATAATAATATTTTTTTATTAGTCATTTGTACTTTGTTAGACGCTAAGAGCGTTAGCGCAGCGAAGCGCGAGTCTTCTCCCAAGGGGCGACGCTAAAAGCGAACGAGCGTCACCCGTAAGGGTTTCCGTCGTTAGCGCAGCGTTAGCGACAAAGGAGCGTCACCCGTACTCCTTCTCCGACGGAGACGCTAGCGCGAACGGAGAACCCGCAGGGTAGGGTCAGTATAGTTAGTTGCCACTGACTAATGACTATTGGCTAATATGCTAAAAGTTAATTCTTAAATCTAAGATGGATGCGCTATTTCGTAACTCCCGAAGGAAACTCTCTCAAGGGCTATTATTCTGGCGTGAAGCTGGTGAAGGTACTCCTGTGATTTTTTTGCATGGTGCTTGGGAAGATAGCAGTCAATGGCTATCAGTGATGGAGACACTATCTCAGAGTTTTCATTGCTTCGCACCAGATTTACTAGGGTTTGGTGAGTCAGATCGTCCCAACATCCATCACTCAATTGATTTGCAAGTAGAGTGTATAGCTGAGTTCCTACAAGCTTTGAAGTTAGAAAAGGTATATTTAGTAGGACATTCCCTTGGAGGATGGATTGCTGCTAGTTATGCTTTAAAGTATGCAGAGCAAGTTTATGGTTTAATGCTGCTAGCGCCAGAGGGTGTAGAGGTAGAAGGACAAAAAAAGTATTGGCAGAAGATGCGGCAGCTAATGAATCGTTCGCCGTTATTTTATCAGATATTGCGATCGCTTCGTCCCTTAACCAAAATCTTCGGTTTACACGAAAAAGTGGAAAAGGATTGGCAGATGCGCCAAGAACTTCTGCAATACCCTACAGCCTGTCAGCTACTATTTCAACGCCAGCAGCCAGAAATTGAGGCAGAATTACTGCAAAACCGATTGCACTTGATGGAAGTCCCAGTTTTAATATTGCAAGGCGGTCAAGATTTACTTGATGCTGTAGTTAAAAGTCAAACTTACACTCAACTGACTCCTAAAGTTGATTTTAAAATGATTCCTCATGCAGGAAATAATTTGCCAGAATCATGTGCTGGAATTGTGGCTGGAGATATTCAGGATTTTATTAAGCAATTAAACTAATTTATTCAGAGTTTGCTGTCAATCTACTACCAACATTTCCTCACTCTCAAATCGCGATATGTGTTTCAAGTTGGTTGTCACAACTGTGAAGCTCATTAAAATTCTGCAATTAAAGGATTGCTTGAGCAGCAAGAATTACATCAGCATTTACCTGTTAACTGTTCATCCGCGCACCGATCTTAATGAAGATGTTCTCCAGACTACCTTGAGACGGGTGCTATTTCTGGCGTTGCATAACAGTGGGATGAATTGGGGTAAGCAGGGGAGGCAGGGGAGGCAGGGGATGCAGGGGGAGAATTTTAGAAGTTGCTAAACCATCCCGCAACTATGCAACGCCCTATTTCTCTTTGAGGGTTGGTACAATCGCTTTATTCTTTTCGCCTTAACGCATTAGTATCCTCTTATAATCTCAAAATGAGCGAACTGACAGTCCATAGACTTAAATTAATGGCATTCTTCGTGACACTTTTTTATAGCTATCTCGCCTCGACCTCTACACTAATTTAAAATCGCTCAAATACTTGCCGTCAATACTTTTCCCACCCTACAGTCGAACAACATACAATTTGTTCGCAACGATAAATTCCCTGTTAATCACCATTAGTTGCAAAATATTGACAATTAGTAATTATTGTTTAATAACCGTCTTAAATATTTTAACTATCTGCTTAACTGTCTTAACTGTCTTCTAATTCTTCAATTTTTGATTTAGCTATCTGCTTAACTGTCTTAACTGTCTTAACTGTCTTCTAATTTTTAAATTAATTATTTGACTGTTTGCTTAACTGCTTTAGTCTACGTATTGCTTTTTTTCTACAACTATGAAAAATTATGAGAACACGATAAATCCCTCAAAATTTATCTGGCAGCGTCGGAAATAAGTAATGACTTAAACAGCTTTCTTTAAATGCCCTATCTTTCGGTATAGGGAATTTAAAATAAAACGTACATAGCTCGTTATTTGAATTAGGAGCATCTTGTATTATCGCCTTGATACGAGCCACCACGAGCAAAGCAGATGTGGGAACGTAGTCGGGGTGAGGATACTCGTGAACCGCAACGATGCTCTGCTCAGCCACGAAATCAAAGACAGCAAAAAGACCCCATAGGAGGTTAGGTGCGATCGTGCAACCCTTTGAACTGCCAGAATTTTACATGCCTTGGCCCGCACGGCTGAACCCAAACTTGGAAGCGGCGCGAGTACATTCCAAAGCGTGGGCCTACCAGATGGGGATACTTGGCTCACAAGAAGAAGCGGAAAGCTCAGCTATCTGGGACGAGCGGACATTCGATGCCCATGACTACGCCTTGCTTTGCTCCTATACCCATCCAGATGCGCCAGGGACGGAGCTTGACCTAGTGACCGACTGGTATGTCTGGGTGTTCTTCTTCGACGATCACTTCCTGGAAATCTATAAGCGTACCCAAGACATGGCAGGGGCGAAGGAGTATCTCGGCAGACTACCGATGTTCATGCCAATCCACCCCACCGACACGCCCCCAGTACCCACCAACCCCGTGGAGCGCGGCTTGGCTGACCTATGGTCTCGCACCGCGTTTACCAAGTCTGTAGACTGGCGGTTGCGGTTTTTCGAGAGTACCAAGAACCTCCTAGAAGAGTCTCTGTGGGAACTCGCCAATATCAGCCAGGATCGGATCGCTAACCCCATCGAATACATCGAGATGCGCCGCAAGGTTGGTGGCGCACCGTGGTCAGCTAATCTTATCGAACACGCCGCGTTTGTTGAGGTTCCGGCTGAAATCGCCACGACTCGCCCCATGCGCGTATTGAAAGACACATTTGCCGATGGAGTGCATCTTCGCAACGATTTGTTCTCTTACCAAAGAGAAGTCGAGGATGAAGGCGAGAATGCCAACTGCGTGTTGGTCTTGGAGCGATTTTTGAATGTGAGTACCCAGGAAGCGGCCAACCTCACAAATGATTTGCTGACTTCGCGGCTCCAGCAGTTCGACAACACCGCCATTACCGAGTTGCCCCCTCTATTTGAGGAGTACGGACTAGACCCGGTGGCTCGTATAAACGTTCTCCTATATGTCAAAGGACTTCAGGACTGGCAGTCAGGCGGTCATGAGTGGCACATGAGGTCGAGCCGCTACATGAACAAAGGAGGGGACAATTCTTCAACATCCAACCTAGTTCTGGGCGGCCCCACAGGCTTGGGCACATCGGCGGCGCGTATTGGAGCGTTATATCACACCTTGGGTTTGGGAAGGTTCAAAAGCTTCACTCACGTTCCATACCAGGCTGTGGGGCCGGTGACACTGCCGAAGTTTTACATGCCGTTTTCTACAAGTTTGAATCCCCATCTAGATACTGCGCGTCGGCATTCCAAAGAATGGGCACGCCAGATGGGGATGCTAGACTCACTACCTGGTATTCCTGATGCCGTCATCTGGGATGACCACAAGTTCGATGTTGCTGACGTGGCCTTATGCGGTGCGCTAATCAATCCGAATGCGTCTGCTTCTGAGCTAAATATAACGGCATGCTGGCTTGTTTGGGGAACCTATGCTGACGATTACTTTCCGGCGCTCTACGGACACAGCCGCAACATGGCGGGTGCGAAAGTATTCAACGCCCGACTGTCGGCATTCATGCCTGTTGATTCCAGCCCTGCCCCGGAGCCGACTAACCCAGTGGAACGCGGCTTGGCTGACATATGGTCTCGCACAGCTGGGCCTATGTCTGAAAATGCGCGGCATCAGTTCCGCCGTGCGATCGCGGATATGACCGAAAGCTGGTTGTGGGAACTCGCCAACCAGATCCAAAATCGGATTCCAGACCCGATAGATTATGTTGAGATGCGTCGTAAGACGTTTGGCTCAGATCTGACGATGAGCCTGTCTCGACTAGCTCAAGGCGACGAGATCCCGCAGGAAATTTACCGCACGCGATCGATGCGCCAGTTGGATAATTCAGCTGCCGACTTCGCCTGTTTGACTAACGATATTTTTTCTTATCAGAAAGAAATTGAATTCGAGGGCGAACTCAATAATGGCGTGCTGGTTATTCAAAACTTCCTCAATTGCGACAAATCGCAGGCTGTTGAGATTGTTAACAATCTGATGACTGCTCGGGCACAACAGTTTCAACACATCGTCGCCACCGAACTGCCTGTTCTTTTCGACGATTTCAATCTGGATGAAAGTGCCCGTAAGAAACTGCACGGATACGTTGAGAAATTACAACAGTGGATGTGCGGCGTTCTCAAGTGGCATATAGCAGTAGACCGATATAAGGAATTTGAATTGCGTAATAGTTCGCCAGCAAAGCGGCTGCTGAGAGGTCCTACAGGGCTGGGCACATCTGCTGCACATATCAGATCCTTGGTCAGTACATTGGGTTTAAGTTCAGTACTCGATCGAGAGTACTGAGTAACTCCTGAATTCTCTTTTGATCGATTTTGCGGCTTTGGGTTCCTTGGTCAGCAGTCGCCAGGTAAGACTTGATTTTTTTCTAGTAACTAAAAAGTGGAGGATTAAGTTGTGACTTATTCTAACGATTCTAATTTGAATGTTGAAGATCGGCAGCCACAGTTAAGCTTGAGTACGGCAGCGGCGCGTAATTTGGCGACAACGGCCAAATCTGCACCGCAGACGCAGGAGATTACATCCCGATGGTTGTTGAAGCTGTTGCCGTGGGTGCAGACGAAGGGTGGTACCTTTCGAGTCAACCGTCGGTTGAGTTATACAGTAGGTGATGGGCGAATCACTTTCACCAACACCGGAGCAGCTGTGCAGGTAATTCCCCAGGAACTTACTGAATTGCCCTTGCTGCGAGGGTTTGAGGACGTTGATGTGTTGACCGCGTTGGCAAACCTGTTCGAGCAGCAGGAGTACGCCCCAGACGACGTGATTGTCGAGATTGGTCAGCCAGCCGATCGCGTGATTCTGATTGCTCGTGGCAAGGTGAACAAGATTGGTCTTGGCAAGTATGGCGAGCAGGTCGTATTAGATGTGCTAGCCGACGGCGATCATTTCGGCGATGAAACTATAGCCCAGTCTGAGGACACCTGGCAGTACACCCTGAAGGCGATTACCAGAACCATAGTTTTGTCGCTCCCTCAACAGGCGTTTGAGAGGCGGATCGGTCAGTCAGAGGCATTGCAAGCTCATGTTGAACAGTTCCGCGCCCGCCTGAGCCGACCACAGAATGCCGAAGGTGAAGCCGCCATTGAAGTGGCGACCGATCATCCCCAAGAAGCTACATTGTTGGGAACCTTCGCCGATTACGAACTTGCACCCCGCGAATATGAGTTGAGCATCGCCCAAACGGTATTGCGAATAAGTACCCGTGTCGCCGATCTGTACAATGAACCATACAACCAGACAGAAGAACAACTGCGGCTGACTATCGAGACATTACGGGAATGTCAAGAACACGAGTTGCTCAACAACCGCGAATTCGGGTTGCTGCACAACGCCGACCTCAAACAGCGCATCTATAGCCGTACTGGCGCACCCACACCCGACGACCTCGACGAGTTGTTGGCGACGGTATGGAAGGAGCCAACATTCTTCCTGGCCCACCCCCGGACGATCGCTGCCTTTGGTCGGGAGGCCAACCGCCAGGGCGTTTATCCACATAGTGTAGATGTGAACGGCGTTCAGGTTACAGCTTGGCGTGGCGTACCCATCTTTCCTTGCAGCAAGATCCCTATTACCAATAACCGCACTAGTTCTGTCCTTTTGCTCCGCACTGGTCTGGAAAAACAAGGGGTGATCGGCTTACATCAAACTGGTATCCCCGATGAATACCAACCCAGTCTGTCTGTCCGCTTCATGGGCATCAGCGAAAAGGCCATCATCTCCTACCTCGTTACGGCCTACTACTCCGCAGCCGTCCTCATTCCTGACGCACTCGGCATCCTCGAAGATGTGGAAATCGGGCGCTAAATATTCTTCAGGAGTGCTGACTGTTGGTTGAGTGAGGAGTAGAGACGCGATTATACTCTTACGAGAAGCCGCTCTTACGAGCGTCTACGCGTCTGTACAAGAGTTAAAGATTCTCCCATCTCCCTCACTCAGCACTCTTCATGCACTTTTATTTAGTAACTAGAGGATGAGGTGATGACGGATTTTATTGAATCGAACGGCTTAGTTGAGGCTAGACAACCTCAATTGAGTTTGAGTAAAGATGCTGCCCGTAATTTGTCTAAAACAACTAAATCTGCACCGCAGACGCAGGAAATTACCTCGCGCTGGTTGTTGAAGATGTTGCCGTGGGTGCAAACGAAGGGTGGCACCTATCGGTTGAACCGTCGCTTGACCTATACTGTGGGTGACGGGCGGTTGAGTTTCTCCAACACCGGAGCCGAGGTACAGGTAATTCCGCAGGAACTTGGTGAGTTGCCATTACTGCGAGGGTTTGACGACACCGAAGTGTTGACTGCGTTGGCGGGTCGGTTTGTTCAACAGGAGTTCGCACCTGGTGACATCATAGTGCAGTCAGGCCAGCCAGCCAATCAGCTTTTTTTAATCGCACATGGCAAAGTAAACAAGATTGGTATTGGCAAGTATGACGAGCAGCCTCTGTTGGATGTGCTGGCTGACGGTGATTATTTTGGCGATCGCGTGTTGGTAGAGTCAGAAAGCAGTTGGAAGTTCACGGTCAAAGCTGTGACCCGATGCACGGTATTGGCACTACCACAACAGGCATTTGGGGAACTGCTCAACCAGTCGCAGGCGTTACAGGCTCAGGTTGAGCAGTTTCGGACTCGCGCCGAACAACCACAAAACAAGTATGGAGAAGCTGCGATCGCGTTGTCAACAGGTCATAGCACAGAGACGACGTTACCGGGAACATTTGTTGACTACGAACTCTCACCCCGGGAATATCAATTGAGCATTGCTCAGACTGTGTTGCGGGTGAATAATCGTGTTGCGGATCTTTACAATGAACCGTTCGACCAGACACAAGAACAACTGCGGCTGACGATTGAAGCATTGCGGGAACGTCAAGAACACGAGTTGATCAACAACCGCGAATTCGGGTTGCTGCACAATGCTGACTTGAAACAGCGGATCTACACCCACAGTGGGCCCCCCACTCCTGATGACCTTGATGAACTAGTCACCCGTCGGCGGAAGTCGAAGTTCTTCCTGGCTCACCCCCGCACGATCGCTGCCTTCAGTAGGGAGTGCAACCGTCGAGGCATCTATCCATCAACCATTGATATTGATGGGAGTAAGATAATTACATGGCGCAATGTACCGATTTTTCCCTGTAACAAAATCCCGATTACCAAGAACCAGACTAGTTCTATCCTCATACTCCGCACTGGTGAGGAAGACCAAGGTGTCATCGGTTTACATCAAACTGGTATCCCTGATGAATACCAACCGAGCCTGTCCGTCCGCTTCATGGGCATCAGCGAAAAGGCCATTATCTCCTACCTAGTTACCGCCTACTACTCCGCAGCCGTCCTCATTCCTGACGCACTCGGCATCCTTGAAGATGTCGAAATCGGGCGCTGAGGGAAGGGATCGGACATTTGGACACCAAGAAGATGACTAAATACCAGTTGGCTGGCGATTCAGTACCCTGAGTGTCTAATTCAGTATTTAGAGGTTTGAGACTCATATCGTGTCCGGTTAAAGACTTATCATTAAGACCGCAGAGGGGAGGTGTTTTTGGACTTTCTGCATAGATCTGGAAATTATAACTAATTAGCCGGACTTGATATCAAGTGCAGTCTGAAGTTTTTGATGTTGATTGACTAAAGCTTGTATTGTGCTAACTGGTATCGTTGCGATCGCCTTAAAATCACGTTAACTTATAACTATTTTTTGGATACCCCAAAAAATTAAATTTGGTTCCACAATTAAACGGACTGCAATCTCTGGATACAAAGCTTGGAGATAGTTTATCAGTAAGATGCGATCGCCCCCTTTAATTGCAATCTTTCCTTCAGGAAATAAACACCACCACGCCTCAATAAAATCTTTGATTCCAGCTATGAAAGTGTAAATTACTCCACTTTGAATTGCCTCTGATGTATTGAGAGCAAAGCGTGGAGGTAAAGACGCACTATTTCCAGTTTTTATAAATGGTAATTGCCCTGTTTTTTGACCGAGAGTTGCAAATTGCAAACCTAATCCTGGTAAGATTGCACCTCCTACCAAACAATGATTATCATCCGCAGCTGTAAAAGTTAACGCTGTGCCTGCATCAATCACCAGCATGGGAAAACCCCAAGTTTTCCCAGCACCCCACAAAGCTAAAGCGCGGTCAATTCCTAGTGTGGGATACACACCCATAAGCGGTATTCGATCTAAGGTAATAATACGAATGTTAGGGTAGGTTTGCCACAATGCTGTTTGGCTGGGAACTACGGAGGCTAGGAATATGGCAGGAGGAGATAAAACAGATGCTTTTGCAATAATTTCCTGTTGTTGCTTCTGTGCCTCAGTTCTCTGATGAACTGGGAAAATTGCCAATAATAAATCATCTAGTGTTTGACATCGAGCTAGCTCAGATATGACAGACTCAGGCAAATAGTCAATATCCCAAGTAAAATTAAGGATTTCGCCTTTAAACAACGCCCAATGCAGCCGGGAATTCCCAATCTCTAAAGCTAGCCAGATTTTCTCTGTCTCCCTCATCCCTCCATCTTGCCATACCTTTGTAAGTGTCAAGATTTTAATTAATTAACTTAAGTATAGATTTTTTAATAAAAATTAACATTCAACACGTGGCACAATAAGACAAGAGGAATAAATACTCAATTTGTCAAGGAGGGGAGTTATGGTAGCGCTCACCGAAAAAATTGAAAAACGGCTAACCATACAGACTGCGGCAATTGCTGAACAGACAACGGCAATTCGCTCTCTAGATTGGGATCGCGATCGCTTCGATATTGAATTTGGTCTGCAAAACGGTACAACTTATAACTCGTTTCTTATCCGCGGTGAGCAGACTGCCTTGGTGGATACTTCCCATGAGAAGTTTCGTAAACTCTACTTTGATACGCTCACCGGACTAATCAATCTGTCTGAGATTGATTATTTGATTATCAGCCACACCGAGCCAGACCACAGCGGCTTAGTGAAAGATTTGCTGCAAATGGCTCCCGAAATAACTGTAGTTGGTTCTAAAGTGGCGATTCAGTTTTTAGAGGATCTGGTACATCAGCCATTTAAGCGGCGGATTGTGAAAAATGGCGATCGCTTAGATTTGGGTAACGGCCACGAATTTGAATTCGTGATTGCACCAAATTTACATTGGCCAGATACCATCTTTAGTTTCGACCACAAAACCCAAATTCTCTATACCTGCGATGCTTTCGGGATGCACTATTGCTCCGATAGTACCTTTGACGAAGATTTAAAAACTATTGAAGCAGATTTTCAATACTACTACGAATGCTTGATGGGGCCGAATGCGCGCTCAGTGCTATCTGCCCTCAAGCGCATGGGAGAACTGCCAACAGTTAACACGATTGCCACTGGTCACGGGCCGTTACTGTCCCATCATGTGGAAGAACTAACCAAGCGTTACCGCACTTGGAGTCAAAGCCAAGCCAAGCCAGAAACAGTAATTGGAATATTTTACGTTTCAGAATACGGCTATAGCGATCGCCTCGCCCAAGCAATTGCCAACGGTATTAGTAAAACTGGTGTTGCCGTAGAAATAGTGGACTTGGGATCTGAGGTTGATTTACAAGAGTTGCGAGAATTAGTTGGCCGCTGTGCTGGACTTGTCGTTGGTATACCTCCAGTTTCTAGTACTAATAATACCCAAGCTGCTCTCAGCACCATTTTAGGCTCGGCCAAAGAAAAACAAGGCATAGGTCTATTTGAAACTGGCGGCGGAGATGACGAACCAATAGATCCTTTGCTGAGTAAATTCCGCAATTTAGGTTTAGCAACGGTTTTCCCAGCGATTCGGATTAAACAAACACCTACAGAAAATATCTACAAACTTTGTGAAGAAGCAGGTACGGACTTAGGGCAATGGGTGACACGCGATCGCAGTATCAAAGCCATGAAATCCTTGGGTGCTGACTTAGACAAAGCCCTAGGTAGAATCAGCGGCGGATTGTACATCATCACTGCCAAAAAAGGCGATGTCTCCAGTGCGATGTTAGCTTCTTGGGTTGCCCAAGCCAGCTTTAAACCGTTGGGATTTTCCATTGCGGTAGCGAAAGACCGAGCAATTGAGTCCCTGATGCAAGTAGGCGATCGCTTTGTCCTCAACGTTTTAGAAGAAGGCAATTACCAAAAACTCATGAAACACTTTTTGAAGCGGTTCGCCCCTGGTGCCGATCGCTTTGAAGGTGTGAGAACTCAGCCAGCCGAAAATGGTGCCCCCATCCTCACAGATGCTTTGGCATATGTGGAGTGCGAAGTCGTCAGTCGCATGGACTGTGGCGACCACTGGGCAGTATACAGCACCGTCTACGCCGGACGAGTTTCCGATCCAGATGCACTGACGGCAGTCCATCATCGCAAAGTTGGAAACCATTATTAAAGCAGAGTAGGTTTTTCTTAGTGTTTTGGTACAGGCAGTCCGTTCAAGTCGATAAGCCCTTTCGGCAGTTGCTCATGGGGAGCCACTGCGTTGCGGTGAGCAGTCCGTTGGGCGGCTTCGCCGACTTGAAGGAACTGCGAACCCGAAGGGAGGTTCCTCCGTTGTAGCAAGTGGCGTGGAAATCCCCTAGGTACCCGTCGCTGCCTCAACACATGACTGCCCTCACCTTTGTGGTTCAAAAATAAATTTAATTAACCACCAAGACACCAAAACATAGAGAAAACTTACAATAATGGTCAGGAAAGGGGAGTAGCTAGCTATGGATGATATTCGTCGGATACTGACTGCCTTGGAGCGACGACCCTTAACAGTTGAAAACCTTGCTTATGCTTTAGGCTTGCCACTAGAAGAAACGCGGGAAGTCATGATGAGACTGTGGGATGAAGGTTACATTGATACCACCACTAGCGTAAGTTCTGGGGCAAAAATTGGTGCAATTACTGGCAGTACAATCGTTGGTGGTGTAATTGGTGCTATGGCTGCTGGTATATTTGGTGCTGCAATTGGTGCTGTATTAGGTAACACCGTAGGCGACCAAATAGTTCCAGCAGGAAGACAAGAAAAAAGACAAAAAACAGTAATCTCTGATTCGCAGACTTATTTTATACTAACTTCCAAGGGTCATTATCATCTGCATCCCCCTACTTCCCTATAACTCATTAAAATGAGCGAATTGTTAAAATGGCTACCTTGGATTTTAGTTGCCCTGATTCCAGGATTGTTAAACCTTCTAGTAGCTTTTAAACAATTAGCTGACGATTGCAAATTTCTGCCTTTTTTTGAACCTCAAAAAACTCCAGGTGTTTGGATTTGGGCAGTTGTTCAATTGATTTTTCCCTGCTTACTTTTTTGGCTGACGGATTCCTTCTACTTACAACCCGAAATAAATTTTAGTCTGATTGGTAGAGCATTAGGCTTTGGATTGGGATTTATCGCAATTATGAATGCCAGAACAGAAACAGGCTTTTTCACGGTGGATATTAAAACTTTTTATACTCGCCTTGTTCGTTTAGCCTATGATTTAATTGCTTCACAAGAAACTGCTCGTACAGCAGGATTTTGGGTTGATGTGGAACAGGAATTATTGAAAAAAATTACAGACTTTACAGATGGTCTAAATTTTTTAGAAAGCTACTTCAAAAGAGACGTATCTTTATTACCGGAGCAGGTAGAAGACCGTCTAAGAAAAATAGATGAAGCTCGAATCAAGCCTTTAAAATCAGAACAAGTTAAAGCAATAGTAGCATTAATGGATGTAAGACGAATGGACTTACCTAGCTTATTGCAACGGTTCGGATTCAGCGATGAATTTATGAAAAAATACTTCAAACAAAAGTAAGGTATTATGTCAGAAAATAAACCACGTGACGTTCAAGTTTTCCCTATTGCTACAGATACAAAAGTACTGCGATCGCGCAGTTGGACAAGGCTCAGATTTGAAATTGAATACGCTCTTGCCAAGGGTACAACTGCTAATTCCTATTTAATTGAGGGAGATAAAATTGCCCTCATCGATCCTCCTGGAGAAACGTTTACGCAAATTTATTTAGAAGCGTTACAGCAGCGTTTTGATGTTACAAAGCTGGATTATGTGATTTTGGGACACATTAATCCCAACCGCGCTACAACTTTAAAAGCATTGCTGGAAATTGCTCCTCAAATTACCTTTGTTTGTTCTAATCCAGGGGCGAAAAATCTGCGAGGGGCATTAGAAAACCCCGATCTACCCATTTTGATTATGCGGGGAGAAGAAACCCTAGATTTAGGCAAGGGGCATCATTTGCAATTTATTCCCACGCCCAACCCTCGTTATGCAGATCACCTTTGCACCTACGATCCACAAACAGAAATTCTCTATTCAGATAAATTATTTGCGGCGCATGTTTGTGGCGATCAAGTATTTGATGAAGGCTGGGAAATCTATAACGAAGATCGGCGCTATTATTTTGATTGCCTCATGGCTCCCCATGCCCGTCAAGTTGAAACTGCGCTCGATAAACTTGCCGATCTGCCTGTGCGAGTTTATGCTACCGGACACGGGCCTTTGGTACGCTATGGTTTAATCGAAATAACACACGCTTATCGAGAATGGAGTCAGCAACAAACATCTTCTGACTTGACAGTGGTACTGATATATGCATCAGCGTATGGAAATACTGCAACCTTAGCCCAAGCGATCGCTCGTGGCATCACCAAAGCTGGTGTAGCGGTAGAATCAATTAACTGCGAATTTACCGACCCAGAAGAAATTCGTGCTGCTGTGGAAAAAGCAGATGGCTTTGTTATGGGTTCTCCGACCCTTGGCGGACACGCACCCACACCCGTACAAACAGCTTTGGGAATTGTGCTAGCTACCGCTACTAGCAATCAGCTTGCTGGTGTCTTTGGTTCCTTTGGCTGGAGTGGCGAAGCGGTTGATTTAATTGAAGGTAAACTCAAAGATGCTGGTTATCGGTTTGGTTTTGACACTATCCGGGTGAAATTCAAACCTGACGATGCCACTTTGCAGTTGTGCGAAGAAGCTGGTACTGACTTTGCCCAGGCGCTGAAGAAAGCGAAAAAAGTGCGATCGCCAAGTCTTCCCGCCACTAGTGTAGAACAAGCAGTCGGTCGGATTGTAGGTTCGTTGTGTGTTGTCACAGCCAAGCAAGATGATAGATCGAGTGCGATGTTAGCCTCTTGGGTATCTCAGGCTAGCTTTAGCCCTCCTGGTTTAACCATCGCGGTTGCTAAAGATCGCGCAGTAGAAACTCTCACACACTCAGGAAATAAATTTGTCCTTAACATTCTCAAAGAAGGCAATCACTTGGGTTTGATGAAGCACTTTCTCAAACCGTTTGGCCCAGGACAAGACCGATTTGCTGATGTCCTTGCCCAGGAAGCCGAAAACGGTTCTCCCATACTGACGGATGCTTTAGCATATCTCGAATGTTCCGTACAAAATCGCATGGAATCTGGCGACCATTGGCTCGTTTATGCAACTGTGGACAATGGTAAATTGCTAGATACTGATGGAGTCACAGCTGTGCATCACCGCAAGTCGGGAACTCATTATTAATTGGGGACTAGGGACTGGATACTGGGGATTGGGTATTAGGAAATTCTTCCCCAGTTCCTAGAAGCGAAGTTTCGACATCTCGACATTTGGAGTTACAAGCTTGAAGTTCCGACTTCATAACTCGACATTTGGAGTTACAAGCTCAAAGTTCCGAGTTCAGAACTTAAAGTTACCAGTTCCAAGCTTGAAGTTCTGACTTCATAACTCGACATTTGGAGTTACAAGCTCAAAGTTCCGAGTTTAGAACTTGAAGTTACCAGTTCCAAGCTCAAAAGTATTATGCCGTATGAATTATGGAAGCGCTTCACTGTTTGCAAGAATAGTATCAGAACTAGGAAGGAGTAGTTCAATGAATACAGTTGTGCTAAATCTGGAACCAATTATGCACCTGACAGATGAGCAATTTTATCAACTCTGTATGGCGAATAAAGATTTAAACTTAGAACTCAATGCCCAAGGAGAACTGATTATTGTGCCACCAGTGGGAGGAGAAAGCGGAAATCAAGAAGCAGGACTGATTACCGACTTAGAAATCTGGAACCGTCAAACAAAATTAGGAAAGGTTTTTAGTTCTTCTACTATATTTAGACTACCGAATGGAGCCAAGCGATCGCCCGATGTTGCTTGGGTAAAATTAGAGCGTTGGGAAGCACTTACCCAAGACGAACGCAAGAAATTCCCACCATTAACGTCTGAGTTTGTAATTGAACTTCGCTCGGAAATTGACAGTCTCAAAACTCTGCAATCTAAGATGCAAAAGTATGTAGAAAATGGTTTACGTTTGGGCTGGCTGATTAATCCTCAAGATGGATAGGTAGAGATTTACCGACGAAAACAGCCTGTAGAGGTAGTTTGGATACCGACAGTACTATCTGGAGAAGAAGTCTTGCCCAGGTTTTAGCTACAGTTATAAATTAATTATTAAAGCTTTTATTTCATCACCTGTGGGAAAGATAATTATCTATCTTCAGTAGTATTTGCTAATAACTAGCTTCTATCTTCTTCAAAAACTAAATAGAACTTATTGTGTTACATATTATATCTTAGGGTCGTATTTTGTTTAGCAAAAATTCTCTAGTCTAATTGTAGAGTCACTTAAGCATAGGGAAAAATTTGTATGACAACTAACGTTTCTAATGAATCTAATGACATCAATAAAAATATAAATGGGTCTCTAGTGGTTGGCGTTCTATTGATTATTTTCGGAATTATAGCGATCGCTCTACCTACTATTTCCACAATTTTCGCTGAGACTTGGTTTGCTTTGATTCTAATCTCTTCAGGATTTGCCAAGCTAGTCTACGCCACTCAAACTCGCGATCGCGGAGGCTTCATTTGGAAGCTGTTATTAAGCGCACTCTACATTGCAACGGGTGTGATGCTGTTTGTTTACCCCCGAACTGGTATCCTAACGCTAACTCTATTATTAGGTAGCTTTTTGCTCGCCGAAGGTACATTCGAGCTGATTCTGGCATTTCGGTTACGTCCGCAACAGAACTGGACTTGGGTATTAGCTAATGGCATTATTACTCTGGTACTGGGTGCAATGATTTGGTTCCAATGGCCCTTCAATGCACCCTGGATTCTTGGCACACTTGTAGGTGTTAGCGTTCTGTTCACCGGTATTTCCCGCGTCATGCTATCGCTAAATGCGCGTTCTTTCTTGAATCAATCTGATGCTACTAGTGCTTAAGCAATTTAGTCTGGTGTAAGATGAGCGCTACTTTAAATCTTACTTTCAGCTATTAAAAACTTAGTCAAAGAAAAATTCCGAATACTCTATTCGGAATTTTTCTTTGGCTTTGCCTCTATCCTAACTGTTAATTCTCTTTTCCAAATACTGACCTATCATTAACTGCTCGCCAGCACGAGAGATGATAGTCTGTCTGGTACGATATTTGCTCCCAACTAATTTTAACTCTTCCTCAAATACTGAACCGCTGTATTCAGTTCGCAAACATAGAGTTTGGGGGTTGGGGAAATAATATTTAGCGGTGACTGGTTTGGATGTGGCAAAACCGCGATCGCGATACAAAGTATTTTCCAAAGCGCCAAACAAAGTTGAACCTTGCGACTCTCTTCTTGCTTTTAGCACGTCCGAACTTTCCCAGGTCACTTCCGCACCACAGGTTAGACTCACTGAAGCGGCTAAATCGTGCATCTGAGATAGCTTTTGCAATTTATCGCATCCTGATTCTAAAAAACAAATCGTGACTATAGTCACTAGTTCCTTAGTTTCTCCTTCTGGCAAAGTATAGTAACGCCTTTGCGATCGCCACTTACCTGCTGATTGCTGAAAAAATTCTGCAATTTGGGATTCTTCAGTGGTCTGTGCAAATTTGAGCGGTGATGTCACTGTTGCATTCCTCACACAAAGTCAATAGCTAGCTAGTTGGGTATTGAGACAGCTACATTATGTCTCTCTCTAATAGCAAATTTATTTACTTTTTTTAATCTAAACTAGAGAGTGGAATAATTACTGCCAGTTTGGCTACAGCGGTAAAAATTAAACTTCTGATTTGCTGGTTTTTATAAATCGCAAGTTTCTGTTAAAAAAGCCCATTTTTCAGCGATCGCCAGCCTTATATCTTGTGGCAGAGTTTAGAAAAGCTAAAAATACGTATACTAAATTTAAAATGGGAGCGAGTGCTATAAAATTCTCTGTCTTTGCGTAAGCAGTATGGCGTTGGGAGTTTTTACGGTTTGCATTTAGTTGAATAATACTTTTTATACTAATAAAGAATTTCTGAGATGCGACTGACCTTTTCTTTCTCCCTGTTGTCAGTCATATCTATCAGAAACGCTTAATAATAAACGGCTGTTTTAGCCAAAAGCCCCCCTGTTAGGAGCAAAAAAATGATTTTGGACGGAAATAAGCCGCACAAATTGTTGAAAATGCAAGATTTCCCAGATATAAAGCAGGTAATTAATTCGCAGTTACATGATGTAGGTAACAACAATGATAGAGAAAATTCGTTCCATTTCTGGGGATGGCGATCTACTTTATTGATTGCTTGTTTATTGGGTTTCGGATTGATTACAGCAAGTTGTGGATCGCTGCTCAAAGAGTCAGCCGAGGCACAATCTCAGAGTCCTCAAGAGCAGCGGGGGGGCGGTGCAACGCCTGTAGATGTAGCGATCGCCCGAACAGACGTGCTGGAAAAACAACAAGAGTACACAGGTACAACCACGCCGTTGCGGATAGTGTCACTGCGATCGCAGGTAGAAGCAAGACTGTTGGCTTTGAATCTAGATGTGGGCGATACAGTTAAGCGAGGGCAAAATGTTGGGCAGTTAGATGATGCCATATTGTTAACAGAATTAAAGCAAGCAGAAGCAGAATTAGCAGCACTCAATTCAGAAGTAGCACGGGCCACAACTCAGGTAAGCAATGCCCGTGCCGCAGTGGAACAAAGACGATTAGACGCGATTCAAGCCCAAGCAGATTCAGAACGGCAGCAGAAACTATTCCAATCAGGAGCGATCGCCGAACAAACAGCCCAACAAGCACGCACTGAAGCACAAACAGCTGCCCAAGCATTGCGGGCAGCTCAAGAGCAAGTCCGTACAGAACAGCAAGCTGTCGCCGCTGCCCAAGGCAGAGTAGTTGCCCAGCAAGCAGTGGTTGCCCAAGCCAAAGAACGCAGATCGTACACTCGACTGACATCTCCCATCACTGGTGTAGTCACAGAAAAAGTCACAGAACCTGGCAATCTTCTGCAAGCAGGTGGCGAAGTCTTGAAAATTGGCGACTTTAACCGCGTCAAAGTCGTCGTTCAAGTTTCGGAATTAGAACTGGCACAAATTCAGGTTGGACAGTCAGTGCAAGTTCGCTTAGATGCCTTCCCCAATCAAACATCAATTGGTAGGGTGACACGCATTTCCCCTGCCGCCGATGCCACAGCACGTTTGATACCAGTAGAGGTAGTGATTCCCAACAATCAAGGGAAAATTGGCAGCGGATTGCTAGCGCGAGTTAATTTTGCAACCCAAACATCACAGCGGGTTGTAGTACCGCAAGGATCTATTCAGGAAGAAGCAGGAAAAGCAAAGGAAACAGGAAAAGAGCAAGAAAACCGAACGGGGACACTATTTGTAGTCACAGACATAGAAGGTAAAACAAAAGTGAGTGCGCGTGCTGTCACCCTAGGGAAAAGGGCTGATGGCAAAGTAGAAATTTTATCTGGTTTGCAACCGGGAGAGCGCTATGTTGTTGGTCGTGGCAAGCCATTAAAAGATGGGGATGCTGTACGTCTTTCGATTCTTTCGGAAAAAGCAGATGCCCCTATGGGGAATTAAAAATTAAAAATAATTTTTTGTTTTGCATTTTTAATTGGGAGCATAGCGACACTAATGCAGCAGGCAAACAGTAATGGCGGATTTAGTATCAGTGCGATCGCTATCCGCCAACACATTGGCACACTTATGCTGACCGTGGCAGTAATTGTTGTTGGGATATTTTTTCTCACAACTATCCAAGTAGATCTCCTACCTTCAATCACCTATCCACGAATTGGTGTTCGGTTGGAAGCCCCCGGTATTTCCCCGGAAGTAGCGGTAGATGAAATTACCAGACCTCTGGAAGAAGCTTTATCAGCGACTGAGAATGTAGTGCAAGTTTTCTCCCGTACCCGTGAGGGGCAGGTGAACCTAGATTTATACTTCCAGCCTGGGGGCGATATCGATCAAGCACTAAACGATGCTACTGCTGCTTTTAACCGAGGCCGGGGACAACTGCCAGATACGATAGAGGAGCCGCGCTTATTTAAAGTCGATCCCTCCCAATTGCCAATTTATGAATTGGCGCTGACATCTGCCTCGCTGTCAGGTAAAGATTTACGCGTATTTGCCGATGAAGAATTGACGCGTGAACTTAGTGTCGTGCCAGGAGTCGCTTCAGTCGATGTATCTGGCGGTGCTGAAGAAGAAGTAAGAGTACTTGTTGACTTAAATCGATTGCAAGCATTGGGTGTGGGATTAAATGATGTACTAGATGAACTCACAGCTCGCAACCAAGATACTTCTGGTGGTCGGATTCTGGGGCAAAATTCCGAGCCATTGACCCGTACTGTCGGACGCTTCCGAGATGCCCGTGAAATTGAAAACATCTCCTTGGAAGTTTCTTCCCCTAATACCACTGCTACCACTACCACTACGACTTCTGCACTTTCCCGCCGCGTCTACTTGCGAGACTTTGCTGAGGTAATTGACGATACAGAAGACCAGCGAGTATTTGTTTACCTCAACCGTCAGCCGGCTGTAAAATTTTCAATCCAAAAGCAGCCTGAAGCCAACACAATTACAGTTGTAGATGCTGTGAAGCGGCGAATTGAACAATTACGGCAATCGGGTTTAATTCCAGCGGACATGACTTTGAGTCCCACTACAGATGAATCTGTCTTTATCCGTAATTCTTTAAATGATGTCATCTTTTCGGGAATTTCTGGAGCATTTTTAGCAGCAGCAGCAGTATTGTTATTTTTGGGGTCATTCAGGCAAACATTAATTATCAGTTTGACAATACCGCTGTGTACCCTGGCTGCGATCGCTTTGATGAAAATCTTTGGCCTGACTTTGAATGTGTTTAGTTTGGCAGGTCTGACACTGGGAGTAGGTCAAGCAATTGATACATCGGTTGTGATCTTAGAGAACATTTCCGAAAAAACAGGCATGACTCCCAATCAGAAAGAGATGGAGTCGGAGGGGCAGAGAGGCCGAGGGGTAGAGGCGAAGAGGAGAAATTCCAAATTCTTTATTGACACTGCCATTAATGCTTCCCAAGAAGTAGAATCTGCTTTAGTTGCTGCCACAGGTGCAAACTTAGTTTCTGTAGTACCATTCCTGTTAATTGGTGGCTTTATCGCACTGCTATTTAATGAACTGATTCTGACAATTAGCTTTGCAGTAGCAGCTTCCCTTGTCGTAGCAATTACAGTAGTGCCGATGCTGTCTTCTCGACTTTTAGGAATTCCTTGGTCGAGTCGAATCGGCGAATTTTGGCTGCTTAAACAGTTTAATCACCGATTTGAAGACGCTACGCGGGGATATAGTAGCTTCTTAAGCAAGGTTTTACGCTATCGACTTCTTGTAGTCACTACTGCTTTGATAATTTTAGGCGGTGGCAGTTTCTTTATGTTTGGTCAAATTCCCCAAGAAATTTTACCCCGCATCAGTACTGGTCAAGCCAACTTGAGAGCGCAGTTTCCTCCTGGTACACCTTTAGCAACTTCTGAGAAAGTGATGCAAATTGTTGATGACATTTTGCTGAAACAACCAGAAACCGAGTCTGCTTTCACAACTGTTGGGGGTTCTTTGTTTGGCAGCAATACTACAGAAAATCCTTTACGTGCCAGCAGCACCATCAATCTCAAACCAGGCACAGATGTTGAAGCCTTCGTCAAAAAAGTAACTCAGGAATTTAACAAACTCAACTTAGCAGGCATTCTGCTGCGCCTCAATCCCGGTCAGGTACGAGGTTTAATCTTGAGTAATTCTCCAGTGCAAGGGTCAGAAATTGATGTGATTCTGCAAGGTGAGAATGAGCAAAGCTTAACGCAAGCAGGAAATCAAGTACTGCAAGCATTGCAAGAAAGGGCAACACTAGCAACATTCCGACCAGATGCCGATGCCAGACAACCAGAAATTCAAATTCGCCCTGACTGGGAAAGAGTTTCGGCTTTAGGGCTGACAGCTCAACAAATTGGTGCCACCGTTCAGACAGCAATTGAAGGTTCAGTTCCCACGCAAATTCAACGGGGCAACCGTTTAGTTGATGTGCGAGTACAGCTAAATAAAGAAGCCATTCAGCGTCCTTCCCAGTTAGAGCAGTTACCGCTATTTACAGAAAACAATCAACTAGTCCGCCTTTCAGATGTTGCCAGCATTGAAGAAGGTCAAGCCCCTGGTGAGGTGCAGCGGATTAATCAGCGCCAAGCTTTTATTGTTGCAGGAAACCTGAATGAGGGTGTTAGCCTGAGTGAAGCGATCGCAGAAGTCAATGAGGTACTCAAGAGCGTAGACTTACCCGATGGTGTTTCAATTGTACCTAGTTCTGCTCAGGAAACTAATCAACAGTTGCAGAATGCTTTAAAAACTCTAGGGGCGTTGGCGACGTTCTTGATTTTCGTAGTTATGGCGGTGCAATACAATTCGCTGATTGACCCGTTGGTAATTATGTTTACTGTGCCGCTAGCCTTAGCCGGAGGACTTTTTGGACTTTACATTACTCAAACGGCGATTGGGGCAACCGTAATTGTTGGTGTGGTGCTGCTAGTGGGAATTGTGGTGAACGCAGGGATTTTGATGGTAGAACTAGCGAACCAAATTCGGGATGAAGTTGGTTGTACTCGCCAAGTTGCCATTGTCAAAGCGGCTCCGCAACGCTTACGCCCAATTATGATGACTACAGTCACTACCATTTTGGGACTGTTTCCCTTGGCATTAGGTATTGGCGAAGGTTCGGAATTTTTACAGCCTTTGGGGATTGTAGTTTTCTTTGGGATGGCGATCGCGACAATGCTGACGCTGTTTATTATCCCTTGTTTTTATATTCTGCTGCACGATTTACTAGGCGGAAATTGGACTAAGCCAATATTAATGAAGTTAGGCGTATGGAAGAAAAAGCTTTACTACTCGGGTCTTAATGTAAGAATACCTAAATTCTTTTTAAGTAGACGCGATCGCGGCTTCCCGTTGGCGCAGCGTCTCCGACAGGAGAAGGGTACCGCAAAGGATGCTAAAGATGCGAAAGAAAAAAGAAAGAGGTAATAGAGTTTTTATAAAACGTTGTCAGCAATTTTTCAAATCTGCCGAAGCGATCGCCCCCATATCTAATTGTGTCTCAATCAAGACAAATTTGTGAATATGAGGATTGTAGATTTGCGAGCGGCGCGAGCAGATCGCAGTCAACAAAAGCCACCAAGCAAAAAGGGAAAATAAAGATTTATCTAACATTTTCACAAAGTTTTGAAGGTTTCTTTGCTTGAGTGCTACTAAAGTCCAATGCAGTTTCAAGTAATTCTTAATATCCTCCAGAGCAGGGACATGAGAGCGGTGTTGCCCATCAATCAAAGTATAGATTTTCTCTTTCATTAAAATATTTGTATCTAGCCGCCGAGACAGAGAAAACTTTTGATTATAAGCTCCGGGCCAAATGGTACGGTAGGCGAGGCACTGATTGATAAAAATGGCATGGCCAAACTGAGCAATGCGAATCCAAGAATCAATGTCATCGCAGTTAGCATCAAGTTGGGAATCCCAACCGCCAGTTTTCCAGAAAGCTTCACGGTGGCAAGCTACTTGTACAGGTGTGCCAAAAGGCACAAGCTCTAGAAGCATCCCATAATGAATGTCTGCTTGGGGAATATAAAAAGCTAAACCAGGGCCAAGTTGAGGAGTGCGGCTGAGTTCAACTTCATTAACATCCACCTGAGCAGCAACACAGGAACACATCACAGCATCAGGACAAAGTGCGATCGCCTCTGCCATTTGTTCTATACAATTGGGAGCTAGGTAGTCGTCGTCGTCTAAAAACTTAATCCAATCGCCCTTAGCTTTTTGAACTCCAGCATTTACTGTTGCTGCGTGACCTCTATTGATCTCGTTGCGATGGTAAACAACAGAATCACCTAAGCTTTTGACATATGTTTCAGTCTCCTTAGATGAACAGTCATCGGCAATAACCACCTCACAAGGAATTGTCTGGTTGAGAGCAGAGTCAATCGCTCGGCGCAGCAAGTTTAAGCGGTTATAGGTCGTGATGACGACGCTAAATTTCATAAATATCACACCTTGCAGCATAGCCTACTGCAATATAACTTCCATACTCAAGCTGCTGTATCGGTAAAATTATCAATAATCTGAATCTAAATCAGTAGACTGAAACAGGATTCTCGATTTATTATTAATGATTGTGAGTTTTTAAAGCAGAAAGGCTATGAGCGCTCAAGAGATCATCCGCTCCATTGAAGCGGAACAACTAAAATCGGATTTGCCCATAATATACGTGGGTGATACTGTGAAAGTCGGGGTGAAAATCAAAGAAGGTGAAAAATACCGCGTCCAACCCTATGAAGGAGTTGTGATTGCTAAACGTAATGGCGGTATCAACGAAACTATTACAGTCCGCCGCGTGTTTCAAGGTGTTGGCGTTGAGCGGGTGTTTCTTTTGCATTCTCCCCGCATTGACAGCATTAAAGTTTTGCGTCGTGGTAAAGTACGCCGTGCTAAGCTTTATTACTTGCGCGATCGCGTAGGTAAGGCTACCCGAATCAAACAAAGATTTGACCGTTCTTTGTGATTCCCCGTTCAAAGTATGGGAGACTCAACTAAGTAAGCGGCATTTGCCGCTAGTTTGTCTCATAGACAAAATTAAGGTACAATGTAGTTCGGATTGCGTTAAACTAAAAAGGTTAAGCGCAATAACAGAATCCAAGCCAGCTTGTGCGCTCTTAGTTCAGTTGGTAGAACGCAGGTCTCCAAAACCTGATGTCGGGGGTTCAAGTCCTCCAGGGCGCGCTCGGAAGCAAAAAACACAGCCCGGAACAGTAGCACATCTGCTAGCATAGCAGTTAGTGCTAGTGATTTCGGGTATAGTTGTTTTATATTTACAGCTTTTTTGCTTCTAGATTAAAGTAGCCATCGGAAACTGCGTACAGCAATAAAGCGTGAAAAAGGGGTGCTAAGACTGGTAATAATATTTTTTACTCAGCAATGCCACTTTTTTAAGTCAGGATGGAATTAAAGCTGTAAACCTAGACGTAAACTAGCAGGGTATAGCTATATAAGAAACGGGGAGAGAAACGACTGTGTCCAAAAAAAATGAAGCAGAAATGCCGGAAACCACAAACGGGTCTAGCTTGCTCAACTTCTTTCAGGGAACTAGAGAAGAGCTTGAAAAGGTGGTTTGGCCCAGTCGAAAGCAGTTGGTAAGTGAATCAGCGGCTGTGTTGCTAATGGTGACACTCTCCGCTTCTTTAATCTACTTGGTCGATGGATTGTTTGCTTGGGCAGCAAAACAGGTATTTTGATGACTTCTGCAACAGACGAACCACTTAACTCGGCGTTGCAGCCAGAGGAAGCAGCAGAAACAGCGCACAAAGAAGCACGCTGGTATGCAGTGCAAGTAGCCTCAGGCTGTGAAAAACGTGTCAAAACAAATTTGGAGCAACGCATCCAAACATTTGATGTTGCTGACAAAATAGTTCAGGTGGAAATTCCACACACGCCAGCAGTGAAAATTCGCAAAGATGGCAGTCGCCAGCACACAGAAGAAAAAGTTTTTCCTGGCTATGTGCTAGTGCGGATGGTGATGGATGATGATTCCTGGCAGGTGGTGCGAAACACTTCCCATGTAATTAATTTTGTGGGAGCAGAGCAAAAACGTGGTAGTGCTAAAGGTCGCGGTCACGTTAAACCAGTACCTCTGAGTCATTCAGAAGTAGAACGCATATTCAAACAGACTACCGAACAAGAGCCTGTTGTCAAAATTGACATGGCGACTGGTGATAAGATAGTCGTGCTTTCTGGTCCATTTAAAGACTTTGAGGGCGAGGTGATTGAAGTCAGTCCAGAGCGGAGTAAGCTCAAAGCCTTACTTTCGATTTTTGGACGGGATACACCTGTGGAATTGGAATTTAATCAGGTAGAAAAACAGAGCTAAATACAAATGGCGAAAAAAGTAGTGGCGGTCATTAAGCTGGCCTTGAATGCTGGGAAAGCCAACCCAGCGCCGCCGGTCGGCCCTGCATTGGGTCAACACGGCGTTAATATCATGATGTTCTGCAAAGAGTACAATGCCAAAACAGCAGACCAAGTTGGAATGGTGATACCTGTGGAAATTTCGGTTTTTGAAGACCGGAGTTTTACATTTGTACTAAAAACGCCACCAGCATCAGTATTGATTCGCAAGGCGGCGAAAATTGAAAGAGGCTCAAATGAACCCAACAAAAAGAAAGTTGGATCGATTACTAAAGCGCAATTGCAAGAAATAGCCCAAACTAAATTGCCCGACCTCAATGCCAATGACATAGAAGCGGCAATGAATATTGTGGCAGGGACTGCCAAGAATATGGGCGTAACAGTCACAGACTAGTCATGAGTTCAGCGTAAAGAACAAATAAACAACTGACGACTGACAAATAAAATTTATCGGGGGAGAGGCAAAGCTTCGGAATTACCCCAGGAGAGAAAAATGGGAAAAAAAATATCGCGTCGTTTGCAGGCGCTGCAAGCAAAAATAGAAGACAAAGACTATGCACCGTTAGATGCATTGTCCCTCTTAAAAGAGACGGCAACAGCTAAATTTCCCGAAGCCGCAGAAGCGCATATCCGGTTGGGAATTGACCCGAAATATACAGACCAACAGTTGCGGACAACGGTAGCACTGCCCAAGGGTACAGGACAAGTCGTTCGGGTGGCAGTAATTGCTAGAGGTGAAAAGGTAACAGAAGCAAGCAATGCTGGTGCTGATATAGTTGGTTCGGAAGAGCTGATTGACCAAATTCAAAAAGGCATGATGGACTTCGACAAGCTAATTGCTACACCAGATGTCATGCCACAGGTGGCGAAGCTGGGTAAATTGCTGGGGCCGCGTGGTTTGATGCCATCACCGAAGGGTGGCACTGTCACCTTTGACATAGCAAGTGCGATCGCAGAATTCAAAGCTGGTAAATTAGAGTTCCGTGCCGATCGCACTGGCATAGTCCATGTTATGTTTGGTAAGGCATCTTTCTCGCCTGAAGATTTGTTGGTAAACTTGAAAGCGTTACAAGAAACCATTGACCGTAACCGTCCTGCGGGAGCCAAAGGTCGTTATTGGCGTACAGTATATGTGTCTGCCACGATGGGGCCAGCGATTAAAGTCGATATCAGCGCCCTACGGGATTTGAAACTGGCTGAAGCAGCGTAATAAAGACTGAAAATTAGGGACTGGAGACTAGGAAAGAATTTTCCCAATACCAATCCCCAGTACCTCAAAATTTAATAAGTAAAGCCGGAGACAGCAGGTGCTAAGAGCTTAATATCCTGCCTAGGTCGAAACTCTAATTGCTCGAATACCACTCGTGAGGGTGTGATTACTGTCGCATGAAGAGATTAATGCTAAACCCCGGCTAACATAGCTGGGGTTTGTTGTTTTGAGTCGGTCAGAACATGAAACACAAGTAGGGACGATGATTTTGCCCTTGGAGGTGAAACGAGCATGGGTAGAACAATAGAAAATAAAAAAGAGATAGTAGCCGATCTCAAAGAAACTTTGAGTAAGTCAACTCTGGCACTGGTAATTGATTACCAGGGGCTGACAGTTTCAGAAATCACTGATTTAAGGCGGCGGCTACGTCCGAGTGGCACTGTTTGCAAGGTGACTAAGAACACTTTGATGGGTATTGCCATACAAGATCAGGAAAAATGGCAACCACTGTCGGAATTGCTGAAGGGTTCTTCCGCCTTTTTGTTGGTCAAAGAGGATTTCTCATCTGCTATTAAGGCTTACCAAGACTTCCAGAAAGTCACTAAGAAGACAGAACTTCGCGGTGGTGTTATGGAAGGTCGTCTGCTCAAAGAGCCAGATGTCAAAGCTTTGGGAGACTTGCCATCTAAGGAACAACTCATGGGTCAAATTGCTGGAGCTATCAACGCTTTGGCTACCAAAATTGCTGTGGGTATTAACGAAGTTCCTGGTTCACTGGCTCGTGCCTTGCAAGCTGTGGCCGAAGCAGAGAAAAGCGATAGCACCGAAAGTGCTGGCGAATAGACTTTAGGATTCATTAGTCTATAGTCCACAGTCAAAAAATAACTAATTAAACATCACAGGAGTTATATCAATGTCTGCTACAACCGACAACATTTTGGAACAATTGAAAGGCTTGACTTTGCTGGAAGCTGCTGAGTTAGTCAAGCAAATTGAAGAAGCTTTCGGCGTGAGTGCTGCTGCACCCGTTGGCGTAGCAGTAGCTGCTCCCACTGGTGGTGGTGCTGCTGCTGAACCAGTAGAAGAGCAAACTGAGTTTGATGTGGTTCTGGAATCTGTCCCTGCTGATAAGAAGATTGCTGTACTGAAAATTGTACGGGAATTGACCGGTTTAGGTCTGAAAGAAGCGAAAGACTTGGTGGAAGCTGCACCCAAACCAGTTAAGGAAGGTCTTCCCAAGGATGCCGCTGAAGATGCTAAGAAGCGCATCGAAGAAGCTGGCGGTAAGGTAACTGTTAAGTAGTCAAAATTCCATTACCAATTTTTGAACAAGGAGCCTAACTTAAGCTCCTTTTTTTACGTTCCCATTGTTTAGCTGCACTGTTTAGCTGACGACGGACTCACAAAATCATGTAAGTCTGCATCCCAAATACTAATATAAATGAAATCACAATTTTGGCGCACAATTTGACCCTTCACTGAGCCTTTCGTGAAACTAAAATTATCTAACTGACGCTGTTGTATCTGTTGCAGTCCCTGCTGGATTTCTTCAGTGGCTTGTCCAGCTAACATGCCACTCAAGGTAGACTGCATCAGTTGTGGGTCTACCGATTGGGCAAAAGCTACCTCGGTTTGACGCAGTACTCCCGAATTACGGTCAAATAAGTAACCAAGGTCAATTTGGTTCGGTACTATTCTATATGTGACAGCACGAGTCTTGCCCCAAACACCTCTTAAATCTTTACTTGGTTTTCCGAGTACCGCTTCTACGGTGTTTCTTTGCGTACCCGTGGGAAATGCTGGAACGCTTTCGCCAACGCTTTTTTTTTGCTGCGATCGCTTTTCCTCTGGTGTTGCACTTGCCTCTGGTGTCGGAACCCTAGGTATCTGTTGTGGTGCTGATGTAACTTGAGGTGTGGCAGTATCTAAAGTGACAGGCTCGGTGTCTGGTGATGTGGAGGCTTCTGAAGGACTGGGGTCTGGTTTGCGATCCAAAGGGGCAGAATTTACTTGCCGCCGTGGTGGTGAGGTAGGTACAACAGAGGTTGGTGAAGGTTCAGAAGCAGCAGGCGAACTAGTAGTTGCTAAAGATTCTGATGAAGTGGTGGAATCGTTGGCAATTGGTACTTCAGATTGTTGCTGACCGATAATTCTGGCAATCGCTACTCCACCAATTAAGCCACCCACTACCAAACTAGCGACAATCAAAGCAGACTTTTGCCTGTTGCTTGATGGAATTGTTGGAGGGGAAGATAACGCCTGGGTTTGCCGTGTAGTGGAGTGCAGGCTAACTGTATTAGCTGTGGGAGAAGACTGTGGGGAAATATTACTAGCAGATTTCAAAGCATATAGCATTTTACTAGCGGTACTGTAGCGATCGCCCGCTTGGGGCTTAACAGCTTGATTAAGTACCATCGCCAGTTGGGGAGAAACGTTAGGGGCGTAATTCTGCCACAGAATTTCCCCGGTTTGCTGGTTAGTTTGTAGTTCTTGTGGGTATTTGCCAGTCAGCAGATATATTGCCGTCAAACCTAAGCTGTAAATGTCTGTAGCGTAAACTGGTCGTCCTACTGCTTGTTCGCTGGGCATATAGCCAGGCGTGCCAATTACAAGCGATCGCGCACTTACTGCTGCGCCACTCACTACTGAACGTATGGTTTCCTTGACTGCACCGAAATCAATTAAAACTGGCTTGTTATCAACAGTGCGGAGAATGATGTTATCAGGCTTGATATCCCGATGAATGATGCCTTTGCTGTGAACATAATCCAAGACTGAAAGTAGACTCAAGAGAATTTCGCGGACAACAGTTTCACTCTTGTACCCTTGAGTTTCGACAATATTTGCCAGGGTTTGACCGTAAATCCATTCTTGAACCAAGTAAAATTGCCCATTCTCCGAAAAATAGGCGTAGAGTTTAGGAATTTGGTCGCTACTTTCGCCTAGATATTCCAAAGTTGCAGCTTCTCTCTCAAACCGCTGTTGAATTATTTGGTAGGTTTGTGGGTCGTTGGCGATCGGTTTGAGTTGCTTGATTACACAGCGACGACGAGAAGGCATGTGCGTATCTTCTGCCAGAAAGGTTTCACCAAACCCCCCAGCACCGAGCACCTGGATAACTTGATAGCGATTGTTCAGCAGCGTTGTCATGAAAAGTTACAAAGTTTCACCCTTTTCCAATGTACATCTGTTTGTAAAGCTGCGCCAAATCGTAGCTTTTTTTCAACGCGCCATAAACAACTGTCGAGAATAGTTTTCAAAGGTTTCAAATCTATTACAAGCCAATAGTGATTTATAATACCAGAGTCACTTAGTTCTGCCTAAGTTCCAATCAGAATTTTTTGCTTATAAATAAAAATATTAAGAGTTAAAGATATGTTTAACTTAAATGCAAAACGTCAAAAAACAATAGCTTCATTGTTTTGTTTATCTTTTTCATTTGTTCTAATAATAAGTTGCACTGCTGCTCCGGTAATTAATTTAGCAAATATAGTTAATGCAGCTGGAAAAGTGGCAACATTAATTGACGTGACAGAAAAAATATTATACGTAAGTTCTAATTTATTAAAGATTTCTTACGAAGACATAGGAAAAAATATACGTAGTGAAGATTTTAGGTCTAATCAAAAGTTCTCCAACTATACCATTCAGAAAATGGAAGCTCAACATCTAGAATTATCAAACAAACAAAAAGAGTTGGATAATTCAATTGATGAAACGAATAGAGCTGCAAAAGAATTATTTTCAATACTTGAGACTAGAGCTAATCAAAACTCAAATTCTTTGTTGAGAGGAAAGCAATTACATGACATTAGCATTAAGAAAGAAACTTTTTTAGAGAAAATAAAAATTTCTGAAAACTTTTCATTAAAACTTAGAAAATCAATCCAAGAATATGACAATATACTTAATGTTTTTCAGGTATATGTGGGGCTTGGTGAAGCACAAAAATATATTGAAACGATAGATTCAGTGATATCACAATATAAAATCCTGAATCAGGAGGTTCAGACAGCCCTTAAAGAAGGACGGCAAATAGTTGCAAATATTGCGGAGCTTCCTCCTCAAGAGCCTGAAAGAACAGTTATCACTAATGCATCTAAAGAAAATACAACTCAGCAGCAAAATACATCCTCTTCCGAATCAAAGGAGAATAAAGCTACCAAGGATGATATAAATACACCAGATAACGCTATTGTAGAGTACTACCAACTTATCAATCAGCAGCAGTATGAGAGTTCTTGGGCTGTTCTAAGTTCTAATTTTCACAGATTAAAATCAGATAATAATTACAAAAGCTATAAGGAATGGTGGGAAAAAGTTGCTTCTGTAAAAATTAATTCTATTAATTTAATTGAAAATAGCAAGGGCAAAGCTGTTGTAGATGTGAAATTAAAGTATTTCCTGAAAGATGGTAGACAATTAGATGACTCATCTAGAATTATACTCATCCTTGATTCAAATAGTAAATGGTTAATCGATGATAAGATAAAGTCATAACTATAATTTTATTGGGCAAAACTGCACAAAATTGCAATTAAGACAATTTTGGAACCACAATTACGAATTATTTGGTCATGCGCTCGAAGACAAGGCGAGACATTTCCGGGAATATTTTTTTGTCAGAGGCGTAAGCGCGATCTTCAGCAAAAACTACGAGAATATAAGCTGCTTTACCATCTTTGGTTTGTATGTATGCTGCTTCTTGACGAGAAGTTGAAGTCCAACCAGCTTTACCACCAAAGTTAACATCTTCTGGCAACGACTCACTAAAATATCCGCGTACAGGGTTGAATTCATCAGGATTTTGCCGTTCTCTCTTCTCAATTCTGGTGGCAGAATCTATTGAAAGCCACGTAAACATTCTTTGACTGTAATCTGAAGAGATAGCCTGTCCTTCGTAAATTTCGTATAACAGTCTAGCTGCTTGCTGCGTTGTAATTTTATTTCTAATTGGATTTTTCGGGTCGCCTCGCATTTTCAGATCAAAACCTTGAGGCTCATAAATTTTTTTATCAGTAATGGGGTAAGTTTTCTGATTTATATTTATTTTTTTATATCCAGCGTTTTGGAAAAAAACATTAATTGTTTTGCGATTTTTTAGCCAACTTTCATAATCTTTCTCGTCTAGATTTTTTCCCGACTCTGTTTTAGTCATTGCATCTATAATGTCACTTGCAGCATTATTATCAGACCTTTTAATCATTTCATTTAGTTGTGGTGTAAAGTCTGCTTCATTCAAAATACGATTTTTTATTTGAGCATACAGGTACACCATCCAGAACATTTTGACTACACTAGCTGGAAATCTGGGTGCGTCTTGTTGATACGCGCCATACGTACCACCATTCTTAGTATCAATTAATGTAATTGATAATGGCTTTTTTGGTAGTCCTTTAGAAATAGCAAGACTAACTATTTCATCAACAATAGATTGCAAAGCCGGACTTTTTTGAAAGTTCGGAGCAGTTTGAGGGTTGTATACTAATTCTGAGTTAACTAAGGCTATTTGTGAAGGCAAAATTTGAGGCGGAGATTTAATTGGAGGCAAACTTGGCACAGTTAGTGCTGTGGTAGGAGAAATTGATGCTTGCGGTTTTGGGACAGTTGGGACAGCTTGAGATTGGGTTTTTGTTTGCTCAGATGGACTGGAATTTTGCCGTCGCATTAGTGCAAAACCAATACCAGTCATTAATGCAACAATTACAGCTACTAGGCTAGTAAACTGTAGCAGAGTCAATTTACTAGCGCTTTTTTTAGAAGAAAACACTCTTTTTCTACCTCGAATCAGAGTTTTATTTGGTGGTATTGCTGAATGAGATGATGGTTGTGAATTAGAAATCTCTTGATTCACAAATTGCGAATCTCGTTGCAGACGAGTTTTAGTTTGCAACTGTTCTTTCAATTGATTTATCTGTTCATGCTGTTGTTGAATGATCCGATGAGCATGAGCTAAATCTGATTGAAGTTCGGCAATTATTTGATTGCGTCGATCGCTGGGAGGTTGTTGAGGCACGCTTTACTCTTCTTGATTAATTAATCAGATAATTACAAGTAGCGATCGCCAAATATTTTTAGCTAGATTGCTCAGTAATTATCGCCTATTCTTTGGCAACAGCTACCTTAAAAAGTAGTAGTTAATGACTATTAATTACTCTGACAGTGCTGTAATCATATATTTTCAATTGCCCATCTTCTTGCTGTAAAGAATAGCGTACTAATCTAGTATCAAAAGCCGTATTCTCCCCAGTGACTAATTCGCCATTTTGGTAATATTTCCGGTCTTCAGTTACGACTACTTCAATTGTTGCTTGGTCGCCACTAGCGACGAATCTTTCAATAGAATCTAGATTCTGTACGCCATACCGATAGTAGGCATTGTTATCTTCCAACCATTGAAGTGAACTGGTTGGACCGACGTTCTTTCTATAAGCTTCACCTGTAGTCAACGCAGTCCCAATTTGACGATTGTATGGTGGAGCAAATAGAACTTTTTTAGCATCTTGCCATTGATTAATCAAAGCTATAGCATCTTGTCTTGTAATTGATGAACTTGAAGGTAATTGAGTTGACGTTCTTGGAGGTAATTGAGTTGAGGTGGAAGTATCTACTTGATTAGAAGACTGTTGAGGTGGATTTACGGAGTTTGTTTGTTGGTCAGTTTTTGTAACTGTTGGTGTGGACACAACTTGTTGTTCTACCGAAGTTGGACTTGATTTTGGTTCTGGTGTAGATGTAGTAGTAGATTGGTGTCCCCTAGTTAACCACAAACCACCAATGACACACGCGCCAATGACACTACCAATGATTACTGCTTTTTGCCAATCACTCATGCCATGACTAACTGGGGCTGATGGCACAGAGTAAACTGGCTGCGGCGGTGAAAATCCTCCTGGTGCGCCTGATACGACTGTTGGGGGTTGAACATAGTTCGGAACTGGTGGCGGTGCCGAAACAAATGTGGGACTAGATGTAGGTATAGTAGGTGCAACTGGTGTTCCTCCAGTCTGTAATACCTGTAGCATTTCTTTTGCACTGGAGTAGCGATCGCGGGCATGAGATGCGATCGCTTTATCTAAAATACTGGCAAAACTAGGACTAATATTCAAAGCATAATGCCGCCACATAATCTCACCTGTGGCAGGATCGGATTCCAGTTGTTGGGGAATCTTGCCTGTCAACAAATAAATCGCTGTTAGCCCTAAACTATACAAGTCGCTAGCAAACATCGGACGACCAGCAGATTGTTCGCTGGGCATAAATCCTGGTGTACCAATCACAATCGACCGACTGGAGTTACCAGAATTAGTCATCACCGTTCCCATTGTTTCTTTAACTGCCCCAAAGTCGATTAAGACAGGCTTGCCATCAGAATTACGAATGAGAATATTTGCTGGCTTGATATCTCGATGCACAATCCGCTTGCTATGAACGTAATCGAGAGTCGGCAAAATGTTAATCAAGATTTCTCGCACCGAACTTTCACTCAGCAGTCCATGCTGTTGCAACTTTTGTGCCAGAGTTTCTCCCTCGATATACTCTTGCACCAAGAAAAACTCATCGTTGTCCACGAAGTATGCATACAGTCGCGGAATTTGATTGCTACTATCACCCAATTCTTCTAACTAAAATCGTGGCTTCGCGCCGAAAGCGTTCTTGCACTAGTTGGTAAACCTGAGGGTTATTAGCCACCGGCTTGAGTTGCTTAATTACACATCTGCGCCCCGACGGCATCTGCATATCTTCAGCTAAAAATGTTTCTCCAAATCCACCAGAACCTAGTACCCTAATTACTCGGTAACGATTGTTTAATATAGTCGGCGTTATCATAAATTTACATTTTGGAAAATTCCATAAATTGAGCATGATTAAATACTAAAATTTAACCATATATACTGATGTTAATTTGAATTGAAAATTTCTGAAGATTTGATGAAATATATATATATTTGTACAAATAATTAACTTTAGCAAAACATTTGGCAACAAACTAATTCTATGCATCCAAACAAAACAGTTACAAGTGTAAATTCTTATTTAAAACTAGAAAATCAGGGAAGCATCATATACTTTGAACTGAAGGAGCAACAACATATATTAGGGCGCGATCGCACTTTTGCCGATCTGGTCGTCCCAGAAGATTGGCAACTTGTGGGAAGATGTCAAGCCCTCTTACGCAAAGATGGCGAAGACTACCGCATTTATGACGGGAATGGTGATAAACCCAGTACCAATGGGCTTTATATCAATCACATTCGGATAACTCCAGAATCTGGCTATAGCCTCAAAAACGATACAGAAATCCGCATCGGTCACAACTCTGATAACCAAGTGGTGCTGACATACCATAATCCAGCCCAACCCTCAGCTAACAATACACACGAATCATCAAGGGTTTCCCTAAAAAATCGGTCTGTTTTACTGGGTCGTGATCGCAACGCCACTTTACCTCTAGAAGCCCCTACCGTTTCTCGTCGCCACGCCACAATTGATACTGACGCTCAAGGACGCTATATTCTGCGAGATTACAGTACCAATGGTGTCTTTGTGAATGGGCAAAAAGTCAACACCACTGCTTTCCTGTCAGCAGGAGCAATCATTCGCATTGGACCGTTTACACTAGTTTTGCGTGGCGATGAGTTACAAATACTCGATCAGGGTAATCAAATTCGCCTAGATGCTTGTAATTTGGTAATTCAAGATAAAGACAAGCGGCGATTGGATGATATTTCTGTACCGATTGAACCCGGACAGTTTGTTGCTTTAGTGGGGGGAAGTGGTGCTGGTAAGTCAACTTTGATGCGAACACTATTAGGAGTCGAGCAAACAACCCAAGGTGTAGTGTATTTAAATGGTGAAAATTTGCGAAACAACTTCAACATGTATCGCACGCACATTGGTTATGTGCCTCAAGACGACATTATTCACCAAGAACTCACCGTCACCGAAGTTCTCACCTACGCTGCCAAGCTGCGACTACCACCAGATATTGATGTAGCGCAGGTCGTGGAAAAGACTTTACAAGATGTGGAAATGTCCCATCGGCGGGATGCTAAGGTATCCGAACTGAGTGGAGGACAGCGGAAGCGGGTGAGTATTGGGGTGGAATTACTCGCCGATCCGAAGTTATTTTTCTTAGATGAACCAACTTCTGGACTCGATCCAGGATTAGATAAAAAGATGATGCAGCTGTTGCGGAAATTAGCCGATCAGGGACGAACGGTAATTTTGGTAACTCATGCAACGGCGAATATTAAATTATGCGATCGCGTTGTTTTTCTCGGTCGAGGAGGACGGCTATGTTATTTTGGCCCTCCCGATCAATGTTTGCAGTTTTTTGGTGTCAGAGAAGATTTTGCTGATATTTATAATCAGCTAGAAAAAGCAGAAACTGTCATCGACCAAGCTAACAAATTCCGTCAATCTCATGATTATCGACGCTATATTGATAATCATCTCAATCCTGGAACTCAATCGCCACAGTCAAATGTTGTCAATAATCAGAGTCATGGCGTTTCTTTCTGGGAACAGTTGAATATTCTGATGCAACGCTATTTTCAGATCCAAAAGCGCGATCGCGTGAACCTCGCCCTAGCACTTTTAACAGCACCTATTAGTATTAGTTTAATGACATTCGCCATCCGAGAGCAAGACCCTTTAATATTGGGAGAACAACCCGATCCTGCCCTTGCACCTTTAGCTTTGCGTGTGTTATTCGTCTTTACTTGTGCTGCTTTATGGGTAGGACTTTCTAGCTCCTTACAAGAAATTGTGAAAGAATCGGCAATTTATCTCCGAGAACGGCTGGTAAATTTGGGTTTATTTGCCTATCTCAGTTCCAAAGTTGCGATTCTTTCAGTGTTAGCAGTATTACAAACTCTGTTAATGACAGCGGTGATTTTCCTATTTTTTAAATCACCACAACCAGAATTAATTTCTTGGCAATTGGGATTAAGTATTACTACATTTTTGACACTTTTAACTAGTATTAGTCTGGGCTTATTTGTCTCATCATTTGTCAAAAATACTAGTCAAGCAAATAGTGCTTTACCCCTGTTGTTACTTCCTCAGTTTATCTTTTCTGGCGTTTTGTTCAAAATGGAAGGTATTGCTAGTAAAGTTTCCTGGTTAATGCTGAGTCGTTGGTCAGTGGGGGCTTACGGTGCTTTAGTTAATCTTAATCAACTGGTTCCCGAACCGATTAAATTACCTGATGGCAGTACACTTTCCCAACCATTTGAACCAACGCCTATTTATGAGGCAACATGGTCTAATTTGAGTTTGAATTGGGGTATTTTATGTATGCATACAGTCATTTATTTGGCTATGACGTTTTATTCGCAAAAGCGAAAAGATATTTTTTAAGCCGTAACGCACCTAGGACTTAAACAACAGTTATGAATAGGGAAAAAGCTTACAATATAAGTTTTCTTTCTTTTTACTTTTTATTTTTACCTTATTTTACTAGTTAGCATCACTAACAACCCATCTGCTATTTTCGGCATCCCATAAAAGGGAGAAACGCACAGAACCAGGTATTTGTTTACCAGTTTTCATCAAGTATTGCAACCTAGCATTAACTGTAGCTGTTTCTGTATTTGCTTGTACCAAATTAACTTCTTCCACATCTATGCTTTCAACCTGTCCCCCCCACCAGTCGATGTAGGAGAGATAACCATTGGGATGAAGACGCTTATTACTTCGGAGACTGGGAGATAGTTGATTCCAGGCAGTTTCATACTGACCCTGATTAATGGTTGCATAATAATTTTGTACAGCTTCTTCTGGTGAAGGTCTATCAACTTCTTGTTGTGTTGTCGGAGGAAGTGGAGAAAATGAAGTTTTGCTAGAAATCGATGGGGATGGTTCTGAACTACTGGGAACTTGAGATTGTACAGATTGTGTAACATCCTGCTGTTCTTGGCGGGTTGTGGAAGCTTCAGTGGAGGGCGTTGACTCTGCCACAGGCTGAGGTGTTTTATTCAAGGCAAAACCAATGATGATCGAAGCACCAATTAAACCACCAGCTATTAAAGCACCGAGAAGTATTCCTCTGTGTCCGCTGCTTTGATTAACAGGTTGATGAGAGGCAGACCCTGGACTGACAGCAACTGTGTTTTGCAGTGTTGCGGGAGGTTGTACATTTGCTACTGGCAGTTGGTTGTAAGACACCGTTGGGGCAGGTTGTACGTTGTTTACTGCTGGCGGTTGATTGTAAGGCACTGTTGGAGAAACTGAGCCAAACTGCAAGGCTTCCAGCATTTCTCTGGCAGTGACGAAACGTTCCCTTGGATGGTAGGCGATCGCTCGATCTATGACTCCTGCTAATGTCGGACTAACACTCAAGGCGTGTCTGTGCCAAATAATTTCCCCAGTCCGTGAGTCTAACTCTAATTCTTGCGGCTGTTTAAGAGTGAGTAAATAAATGGCTGTAAGGCCTAAACTGTATAAATCACTAGAATAAACTGGCCTCCCGGCTGCTTGTTCACTTGGCATATATCCAGGCGTACCAATCACAATCGAACTGGTAGGATTGCCTTGGGAATTGAATACCGTTCCCATTGATTCCCGCACCGCACCAAAATCAATTAGCACTGATTTATGATTGCGAGCGCGCACAATGATATTGTCTGGTTTGATATCGCGGTGGACAATGCGCTTTGAGTGGACATACTCTAAAACTGGTAACAAATTCACCAATAATTCCCGAACACCACTTTCACTAAATAACCCCTGTTTTTGGACTTTTGCCGTTAACGTGTCACCTTCAATCCACTCTTGAACTAAATAAAATTGCCCATTTAACTGGAAGTAAGCATACAACGTCGGAATCTGGTCAGTATATCCACCCAAATCTTCTAAAATTGCTGCTTCCCGTTGAAACCTCTCTTGTACCAACTGGTAAATCTGGGGATTGTTTTGAATTGGTCTTAGCTGTTTAATAACACAACGACGGTTGGAAGGCATTTGAGTATCTTCTGCTAAGAAAGTCTCACCAAATCCACCACCACCCAAAGTCCGAATAACTCGATAGCGTTTGTCTAGCAGCGTTTCCATAAATTAGCGTCGATGAACACAAGGTTAATTGTTATATATTTTACTTTTTCTCCTGTTAACACTTATGCAATAGTCGCTGATTATTCATAATAATTAGAGATCGGCAGAAATATTTGACAATATAAATATCTGCTCAACTCTCAAATTTAATTCTGGAAATATTGGAGATTGAATTTTATCGCTACCTCAAAACTGAGTAACTTGATATTCGCCATCAACTAATTGATAAAGTGAAAAAGTAGGTTGTTTAGGATTGCCAATTTTCTAGCCCCCAACGCTGCATAATCAACGGACACTTGCTTCAAGCCGGGGAACCCGTCCAACGCAGTGTCCTCAACAATCCAATATTCGGGAATACCCATTTCCTCGTAATCAGCAAGTTTTAAATAGTAATCATCTCGCCAATTAGTACTAACAACCTCGACTACTAAGGGTATTGATTCACCATTTGTCAAAGTGGAAGATTTTTCCCAAAGAGGTTCTGAAGCTAAAGCCGCGTCATTTATTATCAACACATCTGGGAAATAACCTGATTCTCTTTCAGGTGGTTTGACTATTGCTTGATTGGAGATAAAGTAGGGAAGATTTAATCGGTCAAACTCTACAGATAGATTTCTTACCAAAAATCCCTTTATTTTCTCATGTTTCCCTGTAGGCTGTGACATCTCCACAATTTCCCCATTGTGCAGTTCGTAACGTATTCCAGAGTTTTCGGGATACCAAGCAATAAATTCATCAAAAGTAACTATTTTTGGTAAGGCTTGGGTCATAACATCTTTATTCTTGTTTAGGTTTGCCTTGTTTTTAAAAGTACAGCACCTATTTTTTAAAATATCTCAGTTTGTAGCGATCTTGATATTTAGCAATATAATCAACATTTTGCTGCTCTAATTTTGAAAGCAACTTAGAAGGAAATTCTTTTGATGAATATTGAGGAGTATACCAAGTTTGGTTATTAAAATACTCTTGTAAGCCAGGAGTATCAAAACGCCGACCGTGACTGGCAAAAATCCAATTTCGCATAATATCTAACGTCAAACCATCTTTACCATCCAAATCGGCATCCGTGACAGGTCTTTGGGAAAGCCAGAAATAATCATCTGGTTGTGTTGATGTAGTGGCAGGAAGTGGAGACGGTACAGTTGATTGTGCAATAGATTGGGGACTTTCTACCACTTGAGATGGAACAGTTGGCGATGGTGCTGAAGATGGGATAACCAATGGAGTCGTAATTATTGAAGGTGTAACAGTTGGCAGTGTTATTGAAGGTGTTATGTTTTCGTCTGCTACAAGTGTTTTTATAAAAAACTGACTAATAATTACAGCTCCACCGATTAACCCACTTGCAATCAAACCGCCAATGAGCAGACCATTGCGACTATTACTTTGAACGCTAGGCTGAGAATTAATTGCAATGGTTGGTGGTACAGAGACCACGGGTGGTTGCTTAATATGTGGTTGCGTGGCTGGAATTGGATTTGCTACACTCTGCAAAGCATCTAGCATTGCTCTAGCTGTAGGGTAGCGATCGCGTGGATGGTAGGCGATCGCTCTATCGAGTATTCCTGCCATGATGGGGCTGACATGACTGGCATATTGCCGCCACACTATCTCACCAGTCTGTGAGTCTATATCTAACTCTTGTGGCTGTTTTCCCGTGAGTAGATAAATAGCTGTCACACCTAAACTGTATATATCGCTAGAATAAACCGGCCTTCCCGCTGCTTGTTCGCTTGGCATATATCCAGGCGTACCAATCACAATCGAACTGGTAGGATTTCCTTGGGAATTGACTACCGTTCCCATTGATTCCCGCACCGCACCAAAATCAATTAGCACTGATTTTCCATCGCAATCGCGCACAATGATGTTGTCTGGTTTAATATCACGGTGAACAATATGCTTCGAGTGGACATACTCTAAAACTGGTAACAAATTTACCAATAATTCCCGGACAGCGCTTTCACTAAATAACCCCTGCTTGTGGAATTTAGCTGTGAGGGTGTCGCCTTCAACCCACTCCTGAACTAAGTAAAATTGCCCGCCTGATTCAAAGTAAGCATACAAGGATGGAATCTGGTCAGTTGCGCCGCCAAGTTCTTCTAAAATTGCTGCTTCCCGTTGAAACCTTTCTTGCACCAATTGATAAATTTGGGGATTGTTTTGAATTGGTCTTAGCAGTTTTACCACACAACGGCGCTTGGAGGGCATATAGCTATCTTCTGCTAGAAAGGTTTCACCAAACCCACCAGCGCCCAGTGTGCGGATAACTTGATAGCGATCGTTCAGCAGCTGTATTGTCATAGAAGGTTATCGAGAATAGCTAGCCTAATATTAAATTCACTTCAAATCCAGTAATCCTTCTTCTTTTAATTTCGGATTAAAACGAATTTGCATTTGTAAACCACGAGTTTCTAGCACTCTTAAAATTTCTGTTTCTACACGCCGTGCTACATTCTTAATGATTTTCATTTGCGCCAATTCATCATTAGCTGGATTTTGATAATTTGCCTGTTCTTCAGGATTCATTACCGTTTTAACATCTATGGGTTGCGTCCATGCTTCCTTATTATTCCCATTTCCTTCAGGGATGCTACCATTTTCGGCAATCCAAGCATTCTCAATATTTTCTAAAACTGTGCGGCTGGGGCGCTCAATCGTTTGAACTTTTACCCAATAGCATTTTTGTGGTTGACGTACTAAATGCTGTCTCAAACTGAGATAAACATCACGAGAGTATCCTACAAATTGCAGTACTTTTTCTTGGTCAAATAGAGCATAGACGCCTATTTCTCCCTGAAACTGTTCGGGTAATTGACCGCTATCATCAATATAAGCGGTATATTCTAGAGAAGCTAAATCAGGAAGATTCGTTTCAGTAGTCATATATAAATTTAAAAGTTGCTATTTGCCTTGGTAGTTGATAATCAGTAATTGGGAAAAAGTAAGTTATCCATTGACTATTACTCAATTTTTCGGAAAACTGCACAAAGGCGACTGGGTTTAAAAATCTTGGCACTGAACATAAAATTTGGCGGCACATTGATGATGATGTAATCATCAGATTCATAATATTTTTCAAACTCTGCTGGCATTCCTTTGGGAGTAGCTAAGCTGTAAGGGACTGGCTGAAAAAGTAGTTCTGTAAACTCAATTTTTTCACATTGTAACTGTTGACAAATTTGATTTAAGAAAGGTTCACTCGTTAATAATTTGAAGAGAGCTTCAAGAAGCTCAGGTTCGAGAGTGAAACTGCTATCAAAGTTGTGGACTATTTTAAGAGGCATTTTGTTTACAGATAGTGTAGGGTAAGTAGTTAGGAGTTGGGAGTTATTGTTCTTGTCGCCACATCTTCCCTGCTCCCTTATCAGATCAGCCTATGAGATTGTGTGACTTCTGTCAGCTATTGGATGAAGCTAAAAGATTAAGAATCGTGAAGGCGAGCAGACTTTGAGGATGTGTTCAAAAGCAAAAAGGCAAAAGAAAAATGTCTTTTGCCTTTTTGCTTTTACACCAGTTTGTAATTTATTGCGATAAAGAACTCAGGTTTGGAAGCCAGATATCAAGTTTGTTTTACTCTTCCTCGTAATCGTCTTCCTCATCTTCCTCGTAATCGTCTTCTTCATCATCTTCTACAAGGTCGGTGACTTCATCAGCAATCAACTCATCGTCGTCATCTAAAATTGACCTCTCGACACGTCGGTTGCCAAATCCAGTTTCTCCAAGCGAAGGAGAATCTAAATTGTAGGCACGAGCTGTACGGTCATCTAAGACCATATCCATTGGGTCATCGACTTCATCCAAGACGCTGGTACTCTCAAGCGCAGCATACTCGTCGATCGCACCAGGTTCGTCGTAAGTATTATACCCAGTACCCGCCGGAATCAGTCGCCCGATAATCACGTTTTCCTTTAATCCCCGCAGCCAATCAGATTTGCCTTCGATCGCGGCTTCGGTTAGTACCCGTGTTGTCTCTTGGAAAGATGCAGCGGAAATGAAGCTGTCGGTGTTCAACGATGCTTTGGTGATACCCAATAAGACTGGAGTATACTGTGCCCGTGCCCCGCCAGTAATTGCCATAGCTTCGTTGACCTGCTCAACTTGGCGCAACTCCACCAATTCGCCGGGAAGCATGGTAGTGTCACCACCATCATCAATCCGGACTTTATTGGTCATCTGGCGCACAATGACTTCAATGTGCTTATCGGCGATATCAATCCCCTGAGATTGATACACCAATTGCACTTCATTCACCAAGAAGGTCTGGACTTTCTGCAAGGCATGGCTGGCACAAGCATAGACTCCGTCCTCGGAACCCAAGCTAAAGAAGATTTCCAAAATTTCGTGAGGGTTAGATGGCCCATCAGTCAACGGTTCTCCCGCTACTACAGTTGCTCCATCCGGCACCATCAAGTTTTGTCCTGGTCCGAGAGGATAATCGCTAACTACACCGTTAGATTCTACGACTTTAATGGCGATCGCTTCATCCCCATCACCGTAAACAACCTTAACCTCTCCCGCACGACGTGCCAAGATACATGCTTCTTTAGGTTTACGGGCTTCTAGAAGTTCCTCAATCCGGGGCAAACCTTGAATAATGTCCCCAGTTTTGGAACGTTCAAATACCAACAACACCAAGTTATCACCGCGCTGCACCAAATCGCCGTCTTCTATCTGCAACACAGCACCGGGGCTGACTCGGTAGGGACGACCGACGCGGATAGTAATAGCATAGTTCTGAGTACTGAGAGCAGAATCACTAGCCGCAGAGGGAGCGGCAGCTTTTTTAATGTTCATTACTTGCCCAGATTCTTCAGCGAAGATTCCTGGAGCAATTTCTGCACCTTCTACCAGTAAGCTACCCACCTTCACTTTCGGCTCGGCACTAGTGTGGGTTGTAATTGTGTCACTTTGGCGTAATACCAAGCAACGACGCACCGCCTCAGTGCCTTTTTGGATGCCTCGCACAATACCCCCTTCTTTAGACAAGATTTGGGTACGCGCAACCACAGCACCAGGGGCAATTGTTTGCCCATCTTGTACCTCCAGACTTGTCTGGGTACTGCCTTGGGTGGCATCAGCGGCAATGTCCCGACGAACTACTAAGGACTCCAAAATCACTAACTGTAAGCGGAGACACTCCGGTGCTGGAGTTCCCCCCGTTGTCGGAACTGTCGTCTGTAGGTCTGGGTTTTCGGTATCGGGAATGAGTTCAATATCTGCTGCCAAAGGAGAAGCCGTATGGTCTTGTTCGCCTTCTTGCTCAATCTCCAACACCAATTGAGTTCGCAGCAGTTCCACACCTTCAACAGATTTGACGCGTTCAGAATCTTTGTAAGGCAATCGCTGTACTGCCCGCAACTGAATCGAACGTCCTGTTTGTTGACTCACAGATGTAGTAGATGGCACATCGGGATTGTTGGGGACAGCGTACTCCACTACGGGGCGACTCAACAGAGCTGGCCCTTCTGGAGACTCCACATACTGGATATAGCGTAATTCTGTGGCGACCGTGCCTTGAAATTCTTCACCTGGTTGGACAAAGGTATTATCGCGGCCAATCACTGCTTCCGGGTCATCTACCATCAGCAGTTCCCCTGGCTTAATCACCACTTCGCGCAATATGTCGTTTTTCTGGGTGACTTCTACCACGCCACTGGTTTGGCAGAAGATATCCTTCACCACCTCAGTGCCAGCTTCGACAAATTGTCCGTCTTCTACCAACAGCAAGGAAATATCTTTATTTACTTCGTGGGTTTCTTCGGGAATCCACAGCAGAGTACCTCCCTGTACCACTTCGTAACCGAGTTTGGCTTTACCTTTTTTCTGGACTTCAACGCCAGCAAATTTCAGGAATCCACCGGTGGTTGTGCGATAGTGGTCATCAATTAACTCAGCTACCACTTGACCATTTTGCACTTTCGTGCCTGGAGTAGCCCTGAGGTTAAATACTTGGTTGTTACCAGTAGAGACTAGGTAGCTATTACGCCCTTGACCACTTTGAACTGTGACTGTTGCTTGGTCTAAGACTACAGAAGCAGTGATAATCTCAATTTCTCTGGTACTCTTACCTGGGGTAGCTTCCGGCAAGCGGACTACACCACCGTGCAAAGTAGTTAACTTGGTTTCTGCCAAAACTCCATTTGAAGCGATCGCATCACCATTTTTAACGACCAACTCTGCACCAGGAGGTAAGTTATAAACTTCCCCAGATAAAATCCAAATCAAACCACCGCGTGCTGCTGTGGTTGTGGTGTTGCCTTGACGGTCTGTTTTTTGTTCGGGGACTACTTCCGCAAACTGCACTTCTCCTGCCAAGTCAGTGGCGACATCTTTCACCGCTTTTTCAGTATTGGCACGAGCTGTCCGTCCACCAAGAGCAACTTCTGCCAATAACTGACCGACTTTTACCTGCTGTCCATCAACTACATACAGTGTGGAACCTTGAGTAACATGAATTTCTTGATTGGCTGGGGTTTGGGAACCTTCTTTTTTTGGCTCCAGAATCATGATGCCGTTGGCCTCAACATACAAGGCATCTTCACCGTGACGGGTGCGATATGTTCTTGTCCGCAATTTGCGTGGCAAACGGATAGTACCATCTGTTTTGGAACGGACTTGTTGGGCTACTTCTCCAGTAAACACGCCACCTGTGTGGAATGTCCGCATGGTTAGCTGAGTTCCTGGTTCGCCGATACTTTGGGCGGCAATAATCCCCACTGCTTCGCCCAAATCTACCATTTTGGCATGGGCTAAACTCCAGCCGTAGCAGTGTTGGCAGACAGAGCGTGCAGCTTCACAAGTCAAGGGCGATCGCACAACGACTTCGGTTACCCCAGCTTTTTGAATTGCGATTGCCAAGTCATCAGAAACTGGGGTATTGCGTGGTGCAATCACTTCTTTTGTCTTTGGATGTATGACATCCTCCCCAATTACTCTGCCCATCAAGCGTGTTGCCAGAGGAATCAAGGTTTTGGCACCTTCTGTCATTGGACGTATGGGAATGCCTCTGGTGGTGCCGCAGTCGAATTCCCGAATAATCACATCCTGGGATACGTCTACCAGACGGCGGGTGAGATAACCAGAGTCTGCCGTACGTAAAGCGGTATCTACCAATCCTTTTCTGGCACCGTAAGACGAAATAATGTATTCCGTCACCGTGAGACCTTCGCGGAAGTTGGTTTTGATGGGCAGGCCAATGATTTCCCCTTGGGGATCTGCCATTAGTCCCCGCATCCCCACTAACTGACGCACCTGGGAGATATTACCCCGCGCCCCAGAAAACGCCATCATGTACACGGAATTCAGCGGATTGGTTTTTTTGAAGTGAACGACTACTTCATCTTTGAGGGCTTCACTGGTACCGTTCCACGTATCAATAACTTTCTGGAAGCGTTCCACTTCCGTGATTTCTCCTCGTTGGTAACGAGCTTCTGTAGCGCGAATTTCTTCTTCTGCTGCATCTAAGAGCGATCGCTTACTAGGTGGTACCATCAAGTCATCTACACTGATGGAAACCCCTGCTTTGGTGGCATAGCGAAATCCCAAATCTTTCAACTTGTCCGCCATCACTGCGGTACGCGCTGTCCCATAGTGCGTAAACGCCCAAGATATTAATTTTTGCAGTTGACCTTTGTTAACTACGCGATTGCGAAAAACTGTGTTTTCGTTAGTCATTAGTCTTTAGTCCTTAGTCATTGGGAATTGGGTATTAGGTGTTAGGTATTGGGTACTGGGTGCTTTTTCCCAGTCCCCAATCCCTAGTACCTAGTCCCTAACTTGCTAGTGCTTCCTGAATCGCTTTATTGTAAATAACACGACCGGGTGTTGTGCGTACATACTGAGAAATTAAATTACCCTGAGCGTCTTCTCTAACTCGGCGGTAATTGTACAGCAAAGTTCGGCTACCATCGCCGTTTTCATGTACCTCAATTGGTTCTGTATCTGGTTGGTCAGATTCTACTTCACCGTCAAATCGCACGTAGATATAGGCGTGCAGTTCAATTTCTTCTTGCTGGAAAGCCATAATTACGTCGTCTAGCGAAGCAAAGTACTTTCCAGCCCCCTTTGTAGCATGAGGATTTTCTGCTGTTAAATAATATGCTCCCAACACCATGTCCTGGCTAGGTGTAACAATCGGTTTACCTGTAGCTGGGGACAAAATATTGTTAGAAGCCAGCATTAACAATCGCGCCTCAGCCTGACTTTCCAAGGACAGAGGAACGTGTACCGCCATTTGGTCGCCGTCAAAGTCAGCGTTAAACGCTGGACACACCAAAGGATGCAGCTGAATCGCTCTTCCTTCTACCAAAATTGGCTCAAAAGCCTGAATACCCAAACGGTGCAGTGTCGGTGCCCGGTTAAGCATGACTGGGTGTCCTTCAATCACTTCTTCCAGCACATCCCAAACACTAGGGTCATTGCGCGATATCAACTTTTTCGCTGCTTTGATGTTGTTCACCATGCCGCTGCGAATCAGGCGATTGATGACAAATGGTTGAAATAGCTCAATTGCCATTTCTCTAGGCAAACCGCACTGGTGAATCTTCAGCTTTGGCCCTACCACAATTACGGAACGTCCAGAGTAGTCAACCCGTTTGCCCAACAAGTTTTGTCGGAAACGTCCTTGCTTGCCTTCAATAATGTCGGACAAAGACTTCAGTGGGCGGTTATTTGCCCCTACTACCGTGCGTCCCCGACGACCATTATCAATCAAAGCATCCACTGCTTCTTGCAGCATCCGCTTTTCGTTCCGCACAATAATTTCGGGTGCCAAAATTTCTTGCAGGCGTGCTAAACGATTATTGCGGTTAATTACCCGCCGATACAAATCATTCAAATCGCTAGTGGCAAACCGTCCACCATCCAACTGCACCATTGGGCGCAAGTCCGGCGGAATCACCGGAATTACTGCCATTACCATCCACTCTGGTTTAGAACCAGTGGCGATAAAGTTGTCAATTACCCGCAGGCGTTTAATTAGTTTTGCCCGTTTTTGCCCCTTGGCATTGCCAATTTCTTCTCGCAGAGTTTCAGCTTCTTGCTCTAAATTAATATCAGCAAGCAAGCGCAGCAGTGCTTCAGCACCGATACCTACCTCTACACCCTGCAAAGTAGAATCTTCGCTATAAATTTGGTCTTCAATTTCCAACCACTGGTCTTCACTCAGTAGCTGTTTGTAGCTTAAAGTTTCAGCATTACCCGGACTAAGGACAACATAAGAGTTGAAATAGACAATTTGTTCTACATCCCGCAAAGGCATATCTAGCAGGATGGAAATATAGCTGGGAATGCCTTTGAGATACCAAACGTGCGCGACTGGCGCAGCAAGTTTAATATATCCCATGCGGTGACGGCGCACTCGCGACTCGGTGACTTCTACACCACAGCGCTCGCAGACAATTCCTCTATGGCGCACTCTTTTATACTTACCGCAGTGGCATTCCCAATCTTTAGCAGGGCCAAAGATCCGCTCACAAAACAAACCGTCCATCTCAGGCTTGAGAGTTCGGTAATTAATTGTCTCCGGCTTGGTAACTTCACCTACTAATTGGCCATTGGGCAGGGTTCGCTCACCCCACTGCCGAATGCGTTCTGGCGATGCCAAGCCGATTTTTACGTAGTCAAACTGATTAGTTTGGGCTGGTCTCATTTCTTTATTACTAAGTGATGAGTTATGTAAATGCACGAGGTTATACACCCGTGCTAGGAGGGATATTCAATTTTGATAGAAAATGGGGGAGGTAGGTGGCTAGGGATTGGGTGTTTGGAAAACTCCTACCCAATCCCCAATCCCCAATCCCTAGTCCCTGACTATTCGTCTTCTTCCAACGATTCGCGGGAGAGAGATTCGTAGGTTGGTCGAGGAGGTGTGCGACGTGCTGCTTGGTCTGCCATCAAATCGACTTCCACATCTAAAGAACTGCCGTCTGTCTGAGTTTCTACTTTGTGTACGGCAATATCTAACCCCAATGATTGCAGTTCTCGCATCAGTACTTTAAAGGACTCTGGTGTCCCAGGTCGGGGAATTGCCTTACCTTTAACGATCGCATTTAGCGCTTCATTCCGACCTTGCATATCGTCAGATTTAACTGTCAACAATTCCTGCAAGGTGTAAGCTGCACCAAAGGCTTCCAATGCCCACACTTCCATTTCTCCAAAACGCTGGCCACCTTGTTGAGCTTTCCCACCCAATGGTTGCTGCGTTACTAAGGAGTACGGACCTGTGGAACGAGCATGAATCTTATCATCCACTAAATGCACCAGCTTCAGCATGTAAGCTACACCCACGGTAACAGGTCGGTCAAAGGGTTCACCTGTGCGACCATCAAACACCATGATTTTGCCGGGGTCATCCGGGTTATACACCCAATCTTTGCCTGTTTCGTCTCGTGCTTCTTGCAATTTGCCGTGTACAATTCTGCGGGATGACTCTTCCCCATACATTTCGTCAAAAGGAACTATCTTAAACCGCACTCCCAAAGTTTGACCGGCCCAACCTAAGAGACACTCAAATACTTGTCCGACGTTCATCCGGCTAGGTACGCCCAAGGGGTTGAGTACGATGTCCACAGGTGAACCATCAGGCAAATAAGGCATATCTTCCGCTGGCAATATCCGCGAAATAATTCCTTTATTGCCGTGTCGTCCTGCCATTTTGTCGCCCACTTGGATTTTGCGCTTCTGGGCCACATATACCCGGACTACCATATTGGCTCCCGGTGGCAGTTCATCGCCTTGTTCGCGGGTAAATAAGCGCACGTCAACTACGCGCCCTTTTTCACCGTTAGGTACTCTGAGGGAATTGTCCCGAACATCCCGTGCCTTTTCCCCGAATATGGCACGCAACAGTTTTTCTTCTGGTGGTTGGTCAGATTCACCTTTAGGTGTGACTTTTCCTACCAAGATATCTCCAGATTCTACCCAAGCCCCAATGCGGATAATTCCCTGTTCATCCAACTGGCGCAAGGCATCTTCCCCAACGTTGGGAATTTCTCTGGTAATTTCTTCTGGCCCCAGTTTGGTTTGTCTAGCCTCAATTTCATATTTTTCAATGTGAATTGAGGTGTAGATATCATCCTGCACTAATCGCTCGGAAATCAAAATCGCGTCTTCGTAGTTATAGCCTTCCCAAGGCATATAAGCGACGACAATATTTTGCCCCAATGCTAATTCTCCACCTTCGGTAGAGGAGCCATCAGCCAGTACTTGACCAGCGACAACACGTTCGCCAATGCGGACAAGGGGTTTTTGATTGAGACAGGTATCTTGGTTAGAACGTTGGTACTTGGAAAGGTAGTACTTAATTTCTGAAGCATTGGGTTTGGGACGGACGCGAATTTCTGTGGCATCCACGTAAGTCACATCACCATCGGTACGGGATACAATCACCATCCCGGAGTCCCTTGCTCCTTGTGCTTCCAAACCAGTACCTACCAAAGGACGCTCTGGTTTGAGCAGAGGTACTGCTTGCCGTTGCATGTTCGACCCCATCAATGCTCGGTTAGCATCGTCATGTTCCAAAAAGGGAATCATGCTCGTAGCAACAGACACAATTTGTACTGGGGACACAGCTACGTAGTCTACTTGTTCGGGTGTTGTGGTAGCCCAATCTTGGCGATAGCGTACTGGCACTTGCGGCCCTTTGATATAGCCATTTTCATCTAATGGCACATCACCTGTAGCGGTACGTAAATCGTCTTCTTCGTCGGCTGTCATGTACACCGGCGTTACGTCAAACCGCACCCGCCCGTTTTCGACGGGTCTAAAGGGAGTTTCTAAGAAGCCATACTGGTTCACCCTTGCATGAGTCGCCAAGGAGCCAATCAAACCAGCGTTAGGGCCTTCTGGTGTCTCAATGGGGCAAATCCGTCCGTAGTGACTTGGATGAATATCTCGCACTGCAAACCCAGCGCGTTCGCGGGTTAAACCACCAGGTCCAAGGGCGCTAAGACGGCGTTTGTGGGTCAGTTCTGCTAATGGATTGGTTTGATCCATGAACTGACTTAATTGGCTGGAACCAAAGAATTCTTTAATTGCCGCTACCAATGGTTTCGGGTTCACTAATGAGGCGGGGGTTAGCACTTCTGCGTCGGATACGGTCATTCGTTCTCGAATGATTCTCTCCAGACGGTTTAATCCTACTCGCACCTGGTTTTGCAGCAGTTCGCCGACACTTCTCACCCGACGGTTGCCTAAATGGTCAATGTCGTCTATGTTACCAATGTCATATTCGAGGTTGATCAGGTAGTCTACTGCTGCTAAGATATCGCTAGGAGTCAGGACGCGCATGGTATCGGGCACTGACAGCCGTAATTTCTTGTTGAGCTTATACCGCCCGACGCGACCTAAGTCATAACGTTTTGGATCGAAAAACCTGGAGTCTAAGAGCTGTTGTCCACCTAATACTGTAGGCGGTTCGCCAGGACGCAGTTTGCGATACAACTCCATCAGAGCTTCTTCTTCGGAAAACTGCCCTTCTTTTTCGATAGTTTTTTGAAAGTACTCTGGGTGGCGTAAAGCGTCAAAGATTTCGTTGTCTGATAGACCTAGGGCTTTGAGGAGTACCTGTGCTGAAAGTTTACGGGTTTTGTCGATGCGTACCCATACCAAATCGTTACGGTCTGTTTCAAATTTCAGCCATGCTCCCCGATTGGGAATTAAGCTAGCTGAATAAGTACGCCGACCGTTTTTGTCGATTTCTGATTTGTAGTAGACTCCAGGCGATCGCACGATTTGATTGACAATCACCCGCTCGGCTCCGTTAATAATAAACGTGCCGCGATCGGTCATCAAAGGCAAATCCCCGATAAATACCTCTTGCTCTTTGATGTCCCCTGTTTCTTTATTCAGTAGACGTGTGGGCACGTACATTTGTACGGCATAGGTACTATCTCGCCGTTTGGCTTCTTCGACGCTGTATTTCGGCTCCTTCAGTTTGTAGTTCTGACCTAAAAAGTGCAGTTCTAGTTTGCCGGTGTAATCTGTAATCGGACTAAAGGAGTTGAGTTCTTCTATCAGCCCTTCTTCCAAAAACCAGCGGAAGCTTGAACGCTGGATTTCAATCAAGTCGGGCAACAAAAAGGCGGGTTCAATATAATTTTCGCTAATCATGCCTCTACCTTTGTCAACCTGGTTAAACTTATTAGAGAACACTGAATTTGGACGGTTCCCACCGCGAGCCAGTGTCCATAGCTGTTTGGGAACTTCTCCTTATGCCGCCTGCTACTTAATAGATGCAGGCAAACGCAGCAATTTAAGCTGGAAAGAACGATTTTGACAAGGGGGGTAATCGCCCTTGATACAGACTAATCGTTGCAATCCAGCTATTAGGTTGATTCTTCAATAGCCAATGAGTAAAATATTTCTGAATTTGATTTGCTTTCCTCACTTCCCCTCCCAAAAGCGCGTGAATTAGTCTACGCAGCTCTAGACTATTTTGTCTTTAGTTCACCACTATACTCACGGTGATATCTTAAGACCAAGGTAATGAGGCGCGCTTTGTCGGCTCTGAGTTGGAATGGCTTTATTTTGCTGGATTGTTCTCACAAGACAATTACTTTTAAGAATTTTCTATAGGTTAGATACACAGCAGACAGCTTTATGCCAAAGTATAGCTCACGGTCGGTTATTGGAGTTGGTCAGGCATCGAGAGCATCCCATGTAGAGACTAGAAGGATGGTCAGGTTGATAACATTACAATATCAAGCTTAGGAGTTCTCAGTTCCTTCCTTTTTCATTATGACGCAAGCAAAATGTTTTGGAGGGAATAATCTTAGCATACTTCTGTCCTCCTAGGGTTTTATTTTTTGCATCTCCGACAACACGAACGGGTAAACTTTATAGAGCCAAACCAAATAATTCACAGGCATTTTGGGTAGTTTGATGGGCGATCGCCTCTACTGTTTCCCCACGCAACTCGGCTACTTTTTCCGCAACATGACGGACATAGGCAGGTTCGTTACGTCTTTGCCCCCGTTTGGGGACGGGAGCTAGGAAAGGACAGTCTGTTTCAATCAGCAGGCGATCGCTTCTCACCATCGCTGCTGAGGCTTGAATATCTTTAGCATTTTTGAACGTTACTGTCCCGCTAAAACTAATGTAAAAGCCTAAGTCAACGAACCATTGAGTTTCTTCTAACGTTCCTCCCCAACAATGCATGACACCCCGAAGATTTGCTCTTTTAACATCCTGCCATTTTTGTAATATTTCCCTAACTTCTTTTGCCGCATCACGGCAGTGGATAATCACTGGTAGGCGAAGTTCCGAGGCGATCGCTAATTGTGCCTCAAATACCATGTGCTGTTGCTCATAGTTATTTGCTTTGTAAAAATCTAACCCTATTTCACCAATTGCTACCACTTTCGGTTCTGAACTTGCCAAAGATTTTATTTTATCAGCTGTTTGGCTATGCCATTTTTCAGCATCTAAAGGATGCAATCCAACGGCAAAACTAAGTTCGGGAAACTGGTTTGCTATGGCTTGAATGCTAGAAAATTCTGATGGCTCAACACAGGAATGTACTAAACGCACTACACCTGCTTCTTGCCATCGCGATCGCACTGCCTCTAAATCTGGCTGGAAAATGTCAAAGTTGATATGAACGTGGGTGTCAATCAGCTGCATTTGTTAGTGAGTGAGTAATTTGTCAGTGATTATCAGCCAGTTGTCAGTAGAAAAGAATAAATCCCTGTGGGTTCGATCTTCGAGTGACGCTGCTTATGGCGCAATACAATCCAGTTAAGGCTAAAACTCTTTGTCAAAGCCAAGTTTTTAACGTTAACGCGAAGCGATAACAGAGGCTTAGATCCCAATTTTTCAACTTGGGGAGACCCCAAGTGAAGGAACTGAGACGCTACGCGAACGAAGCTTTAGCAACGAAGGAGAGTCAGCCCTGAACTCAAAACGCTTGATAAACTTGTCTAACTCAGCAGTTCCGAAAGACCATACAGGCTCACAACTGATAGCTGACAACTTACTACTAAACAGTTTAAGTAACTGGCTTGAGTTTACTAGCTAATCTCGACTTTTTCCTAGCCCCATTATTTGGATGCAGAACACCCCGCTTTACGGCTTTATCAATTTTGCTATAAGCCTCAGACAGCCGCACTTGTACTTCTTGCTTTGCTTCTGAGGTAGGATTAGCTGTATAAGTTTCTACAGCATTCAGGTATTTCTTCATCAGCGTTTTTACTGCTGATTTGTAAGCTTTGTTACGCAGTCGGTTGCGTTCTGCAATTTCGGCGCGCTTAAGAGCAGACTTTGTATTCGCCACAGTCAATTCCAATAAGACTATTAATGATGTACACACACTACTAGATTTACTAATATAACACCCATATTGCCAATGTTAGGATTTTTGAAAAAATTCGAGTTTGGGACTAGGGAAAAGGGTAAAGGTTAAACAGCTTACTTTTCCCTTTTCTCCAATCTTCAGTCCCCATTTAGTATTTGCTCAAACGAGGAAATACGTTAAAATAAAGTACTGCAATTAAATCGCAACCCTAACTATCCACTACCTGACCAAGCGGTGTGACTGCAAATGTAGTCAATGATTGTAAGCGTAAAGATGCGATATCATCGTGTATTTACATTAATTAACTACTAAAGTAGAAAAATCAGCAAAAATTATACTCAGACTCTACCCCTCCCCCTAGTTCAGGGAAAATTTGGATGTGAAAACACGCCATTTGTACCCCCCAGGGAGTGAGGGGTAGAGCATAAGGATAGTGGTAATTGGCACGCCCACTCCCTGCCGCAAGCCTTCACAGGTAAGTTGGACTGAGCAATTTAGTAGCCTTCTCAAGTAACCCAGATGCTGGCAGCCTTGGGAGTATCAAAAAAATCCAGGTTAAGCTAGAGAAGAGAATTGGGGTTGGCTTGACACCCCTTGCGGGTCAAGAGCAAGACTGAATTCTCAGGTGGGAATATTCTAAACTTTGGCATTGTCCTTACTCCATGCTGCGAATCATTACTCAGCAGGCAGACGTTAGAGCAGAACTACAACGTATCTGCGATCGCACCCATGATGAACAGGTGCTTCATAAAGAAGCGACGGTGCGGGAAGTGTTGCAAGCAGTGAAGCGCCAAGGCGACAAAGCTGTGTTGCATTATACAGCTGAATTTGACAATCAAACCTTGAAGCCAGAAGAACTGCGTGTTACAGGTTCGGAACTGGATGCAGCCTACCAACAGGTATCCAAGGATTTGCTCCAGGCAATTCAGCTAGCTTGCCGCCAAATCGAAGCTTTTCACCGTCAGCGAATCCCGAAAAGCTGGGTACACTTTGGGGATGATGATGTAGTGCTGGGCAAACGCTATACCCCTGTAGACCGAGCAGGGTTATACGTACCTGGTGGTCGCGCCGCTTATCCTAGCACGGTATTAATGAATGCAGTTCCGGCGAAGGTTGCTGGTGTACCTCGTGTCGTGATGGTGACACCGCCAAGAGTCGGCAAAGCGATTAATCCAGCAGTTTTGGTAGCAGCTCAAGAAGCTGGAGTGCAAGAAATTTATCGCGTCGGAGGGGCGCAAGCGATCGCTGCTTTAGCCTACGGTACAGAAACGATTCCCAAAGTGGATGTGATTACCGGACCAGGTAACATTTATGTCACCCTAGCGAAAAAACTTGTCTACGGTATTGTAGGCATCGATTCTTTGGCCGGACCAAGCGAAGTATTAATTATTGCCGATGAGAGCGCAAATCCCGTTCATGTTGCAACTGACTTGTTGGCACAAGCCGAACACGATCCAATGGCGGCGGCAATTTTGTTGACAACAGATACTGCTTTGGCAAAAAATGTGCAAGTAGCTGTGGAAAGACAGCTAGTAGATCACCCACGGCGAATAGACACTGAAAAAGCGATCGCTCACTACGGCTTAATTGTCCTCGTAGAATCCCTAGAAGCAGCCGCAGAACTCTCGAATGAATTTGCCCCTGAACACCTGGAGTTAGAAATCAAAGATCCTTGGGCACTAGTTCCACACATTCGCCACGCTGGGGCAATCTTTTTGGGTTACTCTACACCAGAAGCAGTAGGAGATTATTTGGCTGGTCCTAACCATACTTTGCCAACTTCTGGAGCTGCACGCTATGCTTCTGCATTAGGGGTGGAAACTTTCCTCAAACACTCCAGTATTATTCAATACTCACAAACTGCACTGCACAAGGTGGCTGGTGCAATTGATGCTCTGGCAACAGCTGAAGGCTTACCTTCCCACGCCGATTCAGTACGACGGCGAATTCAGCAGGAAGAGTGATTCGCAATGCTTAATTTTTTCCTAAACTGGGGGCAAAAGTTACTCAGTGGCTTCACACTGAAAGTTTGGACGGCAGTTGCTACCCTGCAAAAAGCTGCCTTCCGAGCGTCTACAACGGAGGAACCATTTGCGTGGTAAGCCAGAGTTCTTGGTAGTGTTAGTCATAAATTTAGGCAACTGGCACAAAGCTTACCCGAATTGAGCAACATGGCAAGATTCCGCGCGGCGCAGCTTCGACAATACAGACTAAGTGCCGATCGGCGAAATTATTGGTTTAGTAGCCAATAAAGCTTTTTAGGCATTTATGTTAAGGGGTCTACTCTTTTAGGAGGCGAGAGCAGTGCTAGAAAATATTTTGGTAGCTCTGGACGGTTCGGAAATTGCAGAACGAGTCATTCAGACTTTAGATGATTTGGTATTTTCACAAGAAACAAAACTGATTCTTTGCCATGTGTTTCCTACACCAGAGTCAGAGTTGGAATTACCTGCCGATCGCCCTCACCCAGAGTCCCCAACACTTTCTTATTTTCAGATTGAAAAATTGCTGCAATCCTATCAGGAAAAATTATCGGTAAAAAGTGAATTAGAACTGGTAACAGGCGATCCTGCGGACGAGATTATTCGCCTTGCCAATATTTACAAGGCTGACTTGATCATAATTGGCAGTCGCGGGCTGACTGGTATGAAGCGAATTGTCCAAGGTTCCGTAAGCAGTCAAGTTGTGGAAGAGGCAAATTGTTCTGTGTTAGTAGTGAAGCCTAATTAGGAGCGAGTAAAGGCAAATGAGATCGCGATTAAAGATTTAAAAAGTCTAGATGGTCATCTGGTTGGGATCGCCATTGTTCTGGAATGCCTTACAGTTTCAATTTACCTCGATCCAGCAGCACAATCCAATCTGCTCGATTAATCACTCTGGGACCATTCGTGAGAGGTTAAGGTTGGATATCATTTGTCAATAAGCAATAGTACTTAAAATATTGCGAAAATCGGGGTCGCAAACACAATTTTTGAGCAGGCGATCGCGTCATCTTGATACGCATCATTCATTGTTGCCCCAAAAGTTCAGTACAAGGGTTAACTTCATACCTCTGCTCTTTCCAAATTTTCAGCTTAATTTCTAATTGACAAAAACAAGATTATCTTAACCTCTCACCGATGCTCTGGGATGGTGGCCGATCGGGATTGTAGTTTTGGCTTGGCGATGAAACAACAGCTCGCAACCAACGAGACTATAAAGATACGCAAATCACAACTTAGACACAAGTGCAAGAAGCAGTTGTTGAATTAGCGTAGGAAGAACTAAAGCGATATCGGGAACTGGCAAACACAGGCGCGATCGCTACTCTCCAAATCAAGGAAAAAGAACAAGCTTTTAAAGCTGTTGTTGCTAGACTGCTACGTGCCAAAGCTGGACTCAATCCTAATGATGCTAATGTAGCGATCGCAACTGAACGCATTGCTCAAGAAGAAGCAAGAGGTGAATCTACCCTTGCTACTTTAAATAAAAAACTCCAAGAACTAATTCGCAGGCAAATCGAAATCCAAAATCAAATCAGTAGCGCTCAAAGGTGCTGTCAGATCCATCACCGCGCAATACGGTTCGGTTAAGCTCAAAACCAGGTAGACTGAGGGTTGTCACCCAAGTGTACTAATGTTGAATGCAACTCAAAGAATTCTTACTAATTTCACCAGTAATTGAATCAGGTACAGTACTCAAAGCTTTAGAAACAG
>NZ_JAVRBR020000050.1:0-125842 GCF_034531165.2 Dendronalium sp. ChiSLP03b
GACTCATATTTGATTTTTGAAATACACGTAGGTGCGTTATGCCTCTGGCACCATCCTATGGTTTTGGTGCGTTACGCTACGCGATAACACAACGCCAGTTTGCTCAAGTCGGGAGACCCGCCCACGCAACTGGCTCCCCTACATATAGTTAATTTTTTCATAAATCAAATCGGATTCCCATATCATGAGTGAGAAACTTAGGGAAGTTGGTAATCGAAAAATTACCGCTTCAACAAATAAATTTCAGTACGTACACGTTCGGCGTTCGCCCTTGGCATTGCCGCAGGCTAGCCGTTCCCATACTGCTAAAGCAAAACCCGCAAGGTAGGGGTTGCCGTTCGCGGTAATGTCTCTGAAAGAGAAGGCATAGCCGTGATAATTTTCCAAAAGGATACAGCTGGTCATTCAGATTATTCCTCACTCTCATGATTTTATTGGGTTTATGAGGCAACATTAACCAGGCGTTCGTCGTACTCCTTCTCCTAACGGAGACGCTAACGCGAACGGAGAAGCAAGCTACGCGTAGCGTCTCCGACAGGAGAAGGCATCGCCTGCGAAAAGCCTTGTTTTATCGTTGAGAGTGAGGGTCTAATCCCCTATCCGCTAGATGTATCTTTCTACAGGTGGAAAAAATAACTGGGGTTCTGCAATGCATAAACTAGCTAACGAACCGTATTGAAATATATCTAGTGTATTTACTGAAAACATTCAACTTGATTTTTGCTTAATATGCTGAGGGTAATTTCTGCTAGCTTCTGTTCTCGATCGCGATCGCAACCAAAATACATAAACTCACATTATGTCAATAATTGCAACAGTTTTTCTCTAAGTATACTGTTATTATACTGTTAGTAACTAATGGGAGAATGAAGTTAGCCAATCTAAAACGTATAAGCTTACATGATTTAACTCAAGATATTAAGTATATTATCTTAAGTGTTTCTTTGAGGAAAAAGTTGTGATATTTTTGTGGTCGTTATCTGACTTCAGTAGTACTTGACGCCAAGTTTCACGCGTGTTTTTTTGTCTTCGGAAAATATAAACCTCTATAGGTAATGTCTAACAAAAGCAAAAAGCACATCTTTGGATAAAATTATGCCAAACTAACCAAAAAATAAACTATTGTCTGTCTTTTTGCACTATCCTTACTTTTTGATAGCTAAAAGCACAAATAACGCCACAGAATAGTTCATACCAGCTAGAAAGTTCAACTGTGTAAGTAAAATCTGAGAAATATCACTAACTGTTTTAAGTTGATAGTTGGTAATAGTTAAGAACAAAGCTTAAAATTTACAAGAAAAAAAGAAAAAGTTTTTTACTTTTACAATTACTAAGCACCAAAGAGCAATAAACCAATAGCTAAACTGATTGACTGAACTAAGAATGACTTATATTAAAAGCGCCTTTCAACAATTTATCTCCACTTTAGAGGGGTTTAATCAACTCCCAACTGAGGTGATTGCCAATCTATCAGACCAACTGCAAGCTTGGCGCTACCGCATAGGTCAGAAGATTATTGGTAAAGAAACAATCCCCGAACGAATCACAATTCTTTATGAGGGTCAAGTCCGCTTGTTGGGATACGATCCCCAAACGCAAATACCAACTACGTTAACTTTGCTGCAACCAGGAGCAATTCTGGGTGAAATTAGTTTGTTGCGTGGTGTCGCCTGCGAGATTGCGATCGCTTCTAACGAAGTAATATGTCTAAGCTTGAGTACAACTGAATATTCATATCTTTTGTCTTCCTACCCAGAGTTTGCGAATATCCGCCAAAACCTGGCTAATTTGGTAGAAGTATTTGATATTTTGGGTTTGCAGCTAGAACAGCAAGCTAACGCAGCTACGAATCTCAAAGAACTGACTGACAAAGTTATACCCAACGCCAAGGTTCATTATCTAAGTCCAGGAAAAACTTCATACAGTCAACTAGGCAGCGACAGCATCTGGTTTGTCAGTGGCGGGGGTACAGTCACAGATTTTCCACCTGGTTCTCGCTTAGAACCCATTGATGGCAAAGATGCCATTGAGGTTAAAGGCACAAATCCTGCTCGTTTGATTGGGTTAACTCCATCGGATTTATTGTTTCTAGATAGCGAGATTCATCAGTCGCAACCAGTACAGTTGACTGTCTACGATGACCAAGCAACTGACGCAGATGAAATAGAGATTCCCTACGCATCTGATGAAGAAATTCCTCGTTCAGAAGCTTCGTCAAATGGTAGGCAAAAACACCAAAAATACCCATTTTTCCGTGGCAAAGGAGAATTAAATTCCACCTTAGCCTGTTTTCACATGGTATTGAAGCACTTGCAAGTCCCATTTCGGCGGGAAGTAGTGCGTCGTATCTTGAACGAGCAAATTAAACGCCAAGGTAATGTATCGTTCCAAGCTTGTGCTTACCTAGCAGAATTAATTGGACTCAAAGCACAGTTAATAGATTTACCCGCTGCGGCAGTCACACGCATTCCCACACCAGCGCTGATTCGCTATGGTGATAGTTATGCCGTTTTATATGCAGCGGATACAAATAATATTGTTGTGGGTGTGCCATCCCAAGGAATCGTGCGCTGTAAACCTGCTCAACTACTTGAGCAATTAGATGTTGATGAAGCCAATTTTCCACCTCAAATTCGGGTATTACTACTAGCGGCTACTAAAGAAACACCTCAAGAACGCTTTGGTCTGCGGTGGTTTCTCCCCTACATGTCACGCTACCGCCGAGTGTTGATAGAAGTCTTTATTGCTTCTTTCTTTGTGCAGTTGGCGCAATTGGCAAACCCCTTAGTTATTCAGTTAATTATCGACAAAGTAATCGTTCAAAATAGTATTAGTACCCTGAATGTTTTAGGTATATTGCTATTAGTTGTAGGAATATTTGAAGCAGTCCTGACCACATTGCGGACTTACTTATTTGTCGATACTACCAACCGTATAGATATGGGGTTGGGTTCGCAAATTATTGACCACTTACTACGTTTGCCGTTACGCTATTTTGAACGTCGGCCGGTAGGTGAATTAGCCACTCGCATTAACGAACTAGAAAATATCCGGCAGTTTCTCACCGGTACGGCTCTGACAGTAGTGTTAGATGCTTTGTTCTCGGTGGTTTATATCATCGTGATGCTGTTTTATAGTTGGCAGCTCACTTTAGTAGGTTTGGGAACAATTCCGGTCTTTATCATTATTACTTTAATTGCGTCTCCCACTGTTAGCAGACAGTTACGTAGTAAAGCCGAACGCAACTCCGAAACGCAATCATATTTAGTTGAGGTAATGTCCGGTATTCAAACAGTGAAAGCGCAAAATATCGAATTGCGATCGCGCTTCTCCTGGCAAGAGCGTTATGCTCGGTATGTAGCTGCTGGCTTTAAAACTGTTGTCACTTCTACCCTCGCTAATTCCACAAGTAGCTTTCTCAATAAACTTAGTAGCTTGTTAGTTTTGTGGGTAGGCTCTTATTTGGTACTCCAAGGCGATTTAACTTTAGGTGAATTAATCGCTTTTAGAATTATCTCAGGTTACGTCACCAGCCCGATATTGCGCTTGGCTCAACTTTGGCAAAGCTTCCAAGAAACTGCATTGTCTCTAGAGCGGTTGAGCGATATTGTCGATACACCACAAGAAGCTGAAATAGACCGCAGTAATATTCCTTTACCCGCAATTGTCGGCTCAGTCAAATATGAAAATGTTTCCTTCCGATTTGCGCCCAGTGGCCCCATGCAACTTGCCAACGTCAACCTAGAAATTGCTGCGGGTAACTTTATCGGCATTGTCGGACAAAGTGGCTCCGGTAAAAGTACGATGATGAAGTTATTACTGAGGCTATACGAAGTAGAGTCTGGCAGGATCTTAATTGATGGTTACGATATTGCCAAAGTTGAACTTTATTCGCTGCGGCGACAAATTGGTGTAGTGCCGCAAGAACCACTGTTATTTGATGGCACAGTTCAAGAAAATATTGCGCTGACAAATCCCGATGCCACAACAGAAGAAATCATTGAAGCCGCTCGCGTTGCTGCTGCCCACGAATTTATTATGAACTTGCCCAATGGTTACAACACGCGGGTAGGAGAGCGTGGTGCTGGACTTTCGGGGGGACAACGACAAAGAATTGCGATCGCTCGTTCTATTTTACAACGACCAAAACTATTAGTTTTGGACGAGGCAACCAGTGCTTTAGACTATCCCACAGAGCGACAAGTCTGTTTGAACTTAGCTAAAGCATTTCAAGGTGATACGGTATTTTTTATCACCCACCGACTCAATACTGTTAGCAATGCAGATATTATCGTTGTGATGGATAGTGGAAGGATTATAGAACAAGGAAATCATCAACAACTAATGGCTGCTAAAGGTCATTATTATTACCTGTATCAGCAACAAGAAGTAAATTTGTAGGTAGTTCAATCGCTGATGACTTTTCAATTCAATATCCAAAAAGCCAAAAGATAAAATCACTATGACTCAAGTTAATGGAAATCGCCTGAATGGCCATAATGGCAACGGCAAGAATGAAAACGGAATAAAAGCAGATTCACTAGTACTTGCATCTCAAGTAAAGATTGCTAAAAAGCCTTTAGTTAACATCAACGATAGTACTTTCGATCAATCCGTTGTACTACGTCAATCTCCAGTGTGGTCGCGCACAATCATGCTAACTCTGGTAGGCTTAGCCTGTGCTGGAATTGCTTGGGCCTGTATTGCCAAAATAGAGCAAGTAGTACCTGCAACTGGTCAGTTAAAGCCTGAAGGAACAGTTAAAGAAGTTCAAGCTCCTGTTAGTGGAGTAGTGAAAGAAATTTTTGTCAAAGATGGACAAGCGGTTAAGCCAGGAGATCGGCTGTTAACTTTTGAAACCGTGGCTACCATTGCCCAATTAAAATCTTTAGAAAAGATTCGGACTACGTTAACTCAAGAAAACCAGCTTTATCGCCGACTGATGGGAGCTAGTTCTGCCGTAGCATCTGAAGCAGATTTTTTACGTAATCGATTGCCTAGGGATGCTGCTTTTTTATTGAAAAGTAGAGCAGCATTAGTTGCAGAAAATGAATTGTTGCGTACTGAATTAAGAAACTCTACTAAGGGTGTAGGACTGGGAGTTGATGAACTACAACGTCTGCAAGTATCTAGACTAGAATTAAATTCTAGGGCAGCAGCAGCACAAATGGAAGTTGAAAAAACTAAAAAACAATTTACTCAAAATGAAGTCAAACTAGAAGATACTAAATCTAGTTTGGCTATCCAGCAGCAGATTTTGGATAGACTGAAAATCTTAGCAGAAGAAGGCGGTGTATCTCAGCTGCAATATCTTAACCAACAACAACAAGTACAAAATCTGGCAGCAGAAGTAGCTCAATTAGTTGAGGAAAGGCAACGCCTCCGGTTTGATATCGAGAAAGGACGGCAGGAGTTAAACAATACTGTGGCTGTTTCTGGTAAAAACATTTTAGAAAAGATAGCCAATAACAAACAACGCATTGCTGACATCGATAGCCAATTTATGAAAATTGTGCTAGAAAATGAACAAAATTTAGCAGATACCAATAGTAAAATTTCGCAAGCTCAACTAAATTTCAAATATCAAGAAGTTGCTGCTCCTGTAGCAGGGACAATTTTTGATTTGCAAGCAAAGAATCCTGGATTTGTGGCTAACCCTACTCAAAAACTCTTGCAAATCGTACCTAATGAAAACTACATAGCTGAGGTTTTTATCACTAACAAAGATATTGGTTTTGTACGGAAAGGAATGAAGGTTGATGTCAGAATTGACTCTTTTCCTTTCAGTGAGTTCGGCGATATAAAAGGAGAATTAATTGGGATAGGCTCGGACGCACTACCACCAGACGAAACACATAAGTTTTACCGATTTCCAGCAAAAATCAGGTTGGATAAACAATCTCTAGATATCAAAGGTAGAAGCATCTCGTTGCAGTCAGGCATGTCAATTAGCGCCAATATTAAAGTACGCGAAGAAAGAACTGTCATGAGTCTATTCACCGAACTGTTTACTAATCAAGTTGAGAGTCTGAAAGAGGTACGATAGTAAGAGTCAGGAGTCAGAAGCCTGGAGTTATTCTCCTTGTCTCTCTTGCTCCCCTGCTCCCCCACTCCCTTCTTATGGTGTACCCACAGCGCATCGAACCAACTACCGGACAAGAATCAGTTTGGGATTACCCCCGTCCTCCTCGCCTTGAGGATACCAGCAAACATATCCAGATTCTGTTTAATGACGTAAAAATTGCAGATACCCACAGTGCTAAACGGGTTTTAGAAACTAGTCATCCACCCAGTTACTACATCCCTCCTGCGGATATCAAAATGGAATATCTACTGCTAGTGCCGCAATCGAGTTTTTGCGAGTGGAAAGGACGGGCTGGTTACTATACTATTCGTGTAAGTGATAAAGAAGTGCAGAATGCTGCTTGGTTCTACTCCAACCCGACACCAGCCTTTGCAACTATCAAAGATTATGTAGCTTTCTATGCTCATCTCATGGATGCCTGCTACGTCAATGAGGAAAAGGTGGAACCGCAACCAGGTAACTTCTACGGCGGTTGGATAACTAGTGATATTGTTGGGCCGTTTAAAGGTAGTCCTGGTACTTGGGGATGGTAAAACATATTAGGCATAATGAGAAGGATGAAATAACAGCAGCAGTAAATTTTATACACATTCTCAGCCTAAATTAATTTTATTGAGGGCATAAAGCTTTAAATTGTCTTTAGAGATGAATTTGAAGATATTAAAGCTATGAAGTTTAAGCATTTAGCCATTCTAAGTATTATTATATTTGCTACCTCAAATACAGGCTGTACAGAAAAGATTACCTCCAACCAGACCCAGACTCAGACTCCAAACACCAAAGCTGTAGCCGATGGAAACTTCAAGGCTAGGGAACACCCAACTCAGGGTAAAGTCAGCGTCATCACTGAAAAAGGGAAACGCTACTTGGAGTTTGACCAGAATTTCAAAACTGATAATGGCCCTGACTTATTTGTGATTCTGCATCGTTCTGATGCACCACCAGTAAATGGGATTCAAGAAAAAGATTATGTGAATATTGCTCCACTACAAAAGATTAGCGGTACTCAACGCTATGTCTTACCTGATAATGTGAAACTGGCAGAATTTAAATCTGTGGCAATCTGGTGTCGCCAATTCAATGCTACTTTTGGTTACGCCGTTTTAAAAGTATGACTGATGACCAATAACGGATAACTGAATTCAACAGTCCCTCACTATGATGATTTAACAAAGTGCAATGGCAGCGTCACTGTCACCGTTGTGCCAACATTTTGCTGGCTTTCTAATTGAATTTGACCTCCATGTAGCTCTACACACTTTTTCACTATAGTAAGTCCCAAACCTGTTCCTTGAACTCGTCCTACATTACTGGCACGATAGAAAGTTTGAAATAGATTAGCTTGGTCTTTGAGGGGAATGCCTACTCCTTGGTCTTGAACTTGTAAAGTTGCAATGCCATCTTTGCAGTTCAAATCAAACCGAACTATGCTCTGTTGGGGAGAATACTTAATGGCATTGGATAGTAAATTGGTGAAGATGCAAGTTAGCAAGTCTTCATCCATTTCACCTTGGGCAGATTCACCTTGATAGGTAAAGTTAATAATATGCTGGCAACCTACACCGAATTGAATAATTTCTGTAAGTTCGCGACAAAAGTTTTCTAAATTTAAAGGGGCAGGTTTATATTCAAGTTTCGCTGCTTCAGTTTTACTTAGAAACAATATCTCATCTAAAAGCTGAAGCATTTGTTTAATAGCATTGTTAATCCGGTCAAAATATTTAGTTCTCCGCTCATTAGTCAATTTATCGCTATTAAATTCAATAATTTCTATAGCCATCCGAATAGTGGTCATGGGGTTGCGAAACTCGTGGGAAACCATTGCCACAAAGTTCGACTTTAGCTCGTTGAGTTCTTGTTCCTTTGCTAATGCTTGACGGATACGTTCCTCACTCTCCCGTAACTTGTTGAGAATTTCTCCCCGTTCAATGGCATAGCGAACAGTACGCACTAACAGTTGTATTGTAATTTGGTCTTTGACTAGATAGTCTTGTGCGCCTTCTGCCAACGCTTGCAGTGCTAAATCTTCATCATCAAGCCCTGTTAAAACTACAACTGGAATATCGGGTATTGCTAAACGATATTCTTTCAAAGTGTCCAATCCAGTAGAATCCGGGAGGCTAAGGTCTAACAGAACTATATTAAATTTGCGTTGTCTTTTACTTTCTAACTGAGACACATCAGATGTGAGCATCGAGCTTTTGAGAGTAATATCAATTGCCTCAGATAGTCGCTCAACATGTGTCATCTGCCACTCTTGCTGATCTGCACGCGAAAAGACTTGACGTAGCAGTCTGGCATCACTAGGGCTATCTTCTACCAGTAGAATGTGAATTTTTATCTTTACCATAGAATACGGTTGTATAAATTTGCCCAATAATCACCTGATTTTCTATTGGTTAGAAATCGCTTAATCTTAATAGTTAGCAAGCGAAATTCAACATTCTTAAACCTAAGGCTCTCGTGGTAATGCCACTGCTGCCAGCCAGAAATCTTTAATCAACTGCACAACCTGAATGAACTGGTAGACATCAAGAGGCTTTGTTACATAGCAATTGGCACTGAGATTATAAGAACGTAAGATGTCATGCTCATCAGCTGAAGTTGTTAGCACGACAACAGGAATGCATTTGAGATTTGGGTCTGATTTGATTTCTGTAAGTACTTCGCGTCCATCCATTCCTGGTAGATTCAGGTCTAGCAAGATTAAGTCTGGACGGGGAGAATCAGCGAACTCTCCTTGCTGTCGTAGGTAGTTCATAGCAGTTTCACCATCTTCTACCCACTGCAAATTGTTGGCGATTCTGGCATTGACAAAACCTTTAATGGTAAGGTTAGCGTCACTCGGAGAGTCTTCAACTAGCAAAATTTCAATGGGTCGGAATGCTTGATTATTCATCATCCGTTTATTAGGCGTATGTATAATACACACTTTATAAGGTAACCTAATTCTCTTTGAGCGTGAGGTAAAAAATTGTTCCTACACCTAGCTGAGATTCAGCCCAGATTCGACCGCCATGTCGCTCAACAATTTTCTTGCAGATAGCCAAACCAATGCCTGTACCAGGAAATTCTCGACGGGTATGAAGGCGGCGGAAAACCTCAAAAATACGGTCAAGATATTGAGATTTGATACCAATACCATTATCTTGTACCCAAAAAAGCCATTCTGAGTGAGGAGTATAGACGCGATTAATCGCGTCTCTACAAGATTTAATCGCATCTGTACAAGAGTTAGGAGTTAGGAGTTCTCCTACTGCTCTCTTCACTGCGCTGATGTGAATCTTTGGTGGCTCTTGTTTGCGAAACTTAATGGCGTTGCCGATGAGATTTTGAAATAACTGTACTAGTTGGCTTTTATCTGCGAGTAAGGTTGGTAAAGAATCGTGAGTAATGATGGCGTTGCTTTCAGCGATCGCTACCTGTAAATTAGTGAGAGCTTGATTGAGTACAACATTGCAGTCGGTGAGAGCAAATTGTTGAGGGCGAGTCCCCACACGGGAATAAACTAGCAAGTCTTGAATCAATTGCTGCATCCGCTTTGCCCCATCCACAATGTAAGTGAGATATTCTTGGGCAGATTCGTCCAGACGGTCTTGATATTCCTGTCCCAAGAGTTGGGTATAGCCTGTGACAGCTCGCAATGGTTCTTGCAAATCGTGGGAAGCTACATAGGCAAACTGCTCTAGTTCTCGGTTAGAGCGTTTTAGCTCCTCATTCAGCTGCTGTAATTCTACTGTCCGCTCCTCAACTTTGATTTCTAGTTCTTCATTCGACTGTTGCAATGCCTCCTCAGCAAGTTTGCGAGGGGTGATATCTTGGAAGAAAATTGATAATCCCTCGACTGAGGGGGAAATACGATTTTCAAACCAGCGATTCCACGGTGGATAATATTCTTCTATCTCAATTATTCGCTGTTCTGCCACAGCCTGATGGTAGGCGTGATAAAACTTTTGTCCTACAGCTTCGGGGAATTCTTCCCAAATGTTTTTGCCAATCAAGTCTTCAGGGCGACGCTCAAAAATTTGTCCGGCTCGTTGATTAATATAGATGAAGCACCAATTGCGATCGAGGGCAATGAAGGCATCTGTAACCGTCTCTAAAATATCTGCTAGTTTTGCTTTTGCAGCTTGCTGTTCTAGACGAATCGCTTCTTCAGATAAAGCCTTGTTAATGCGAATTTGTTTTTGCAGTAGGAAGTAAACTATTACTAAAAGAATAAAACTCAAACCATACCCCAGACTCACCACAATGATAATTTGAGAAAAACGAGCATCTGTCACTGCTGTCCGCTGTTGCAGTAAGGTTTTTTCTTCATTTTCCATTGCTTGGTAGATGGCCTGGAGTTTTTCGCGTAGGCCTATACCCCGAACTGTAAAGGCGATTTGAGTTGACTTATCTAACTTGTTTTGTCTGAATAAGCTGATTGTCTGCTCAACTAGGGTAAATCTTTGTGCAATTAGGAGTTCAAGTGCGTCAAGTTTGTGTTGTTGGTTGGAGTTATCCCTAGTTAACTGCCGCAAGGTTTGGAGTTCTTGAGGTACTTTCTGCTTCTCCCTCTCGTAGGTTTCCAGGTAAACTGCCTTGCCAGTGAGAACGTAACCGTGTCGTCCAATTTCGGCATTGGTGAGACTAGCCTCAAGCTTATCTAGGACTTCTAAGATTTGATAAGTATGAATTATCCATTGTTTTTCTTCTCTCAATCTTTGGCTACTTAGATAAGAAACTGTCCCCACACCACACAGTAGCAGTAGTGCTAAGCCAAAACTGCCTGCAATAAATTTTTCTGAGAGTCTGTTCATGGAGTACTCGCAAGAGTGCAGCTAATAACCCAATCAGATTTAATCTAATGGCAAGCTACCATCAAATCCTGAATAAAATGATACAGCGATCGCGGTTACACATGAGTGTAAAGTCATGTTAATAGCAGTTTTGTTTATGCATTGCAGGCATAATTTTTTGCGATGGAATAAAATTGACGATCGCCTCTGCTATCAGGATTAATATTTTTGCAGCAAGTATGGTAATTCAATAATCACTTCTGTTTCTTGATTTAATTGCGACACAATTGTTATATTGCCTTGATGTTTTTTGATAATTTGATAGGAAACACTTAAGCCTAAACCTGTACTACCAACAGATTTAGTAGTAAAAAATGGATCGAAGATTTTTGTTATATTTTTATCTTCTATTCCTATTCCATTATCAATAATTTTAATAAAAATACTATTCTTATTATTTTTTGTCTGTATGATAATTTTTTTATTTACCTTTTCTTGCTGGAATTCAAGAGCATCTATTGCATTGACTAAAACATGCATAAATACTTGATTTAATTGCCGAGAATAACACTCAACTAATGGTAAGCGATCGTATTCTTTAATTATCTGGATAACTGGACGATCGCGATTGGGATTGAGACGATGTTGTAGCAGCAATAAAGTACTATCAATTCCTTCATGAATATTAACTTGTTTTATCTCTGCTTCATCATGGCGAGAAAAATTTCTCAAAGATAAAACAATTTCCTGAATTCGATTAGCCCCTGTATCCATAGAAGTTATAATTTGAGGAAAATCTTTAATTAAATAGTCAAGTTCAATTTTTTCTGCATAAGTTTGAATGTCTGGATCTGGATAGCATTGCTGATAGCGAGAGATGAGACTGAATAAATCTTCTGTATAGTTTTTGACATGTGTAAGATTAGCGTAAATAAAATTAATTGGATTGTTAATTTCGTGAGCTATTCCAGCAACCATTTGACCTAAAGATGACATTTTTTCTGTTTGGATTAACTGTAATTGAGCCATTTTTAAATCATTTAAAGCTGTATGTAATTGTTCGGTTTTAATTTCTAGTTCATGATTCTTTCTTGAAAGCTCTATTGTACGTTCTTGGACTCGTTCTTCCAAGGTTTGACGAGCAAGTTCTAATTCTTGAGTGCGTTCCGCTACCCTTTGCTCTAGATTGTTGATTAAAGTTCTGAGAGAGTTAGCCATTTCTTGGTAGGCATTAGCTAACTGTCCAATTTCACCACCATTTTTAATATTAGTAATAGGACTATTTAAATCACCTTCCGCCAAAGTTTGACTACGCTTTGCAAGTTTAATAATTGGGTAACTAATTTGTTGAGCTAGCAAATTAGCAACTAACACTGATAATAATACTGCTAAACTTAATCCCAGTAAAATTAAGTGGGTAAGAGTTTCTTTGGCTTCCTGAAAGTATTTGGCTACAATTTGCAACTTGACAATGGCAATGGGCTGATTGCCAGAATTGATAGGAGCATAAATTGTATTTAATCCTAGCTCTGGTTGAATACGGTAAACTGAGCGCCTATGGTAAATGTTTGGTAGAATTATAGAAGCAAAATAGTTTTTCTCCCAGATGTCTGGTTTCCAATCAGAACTACTAGAAACTATAAATTTTCCTTTTAAAGAAATTATTTCCAGTCTTGTAGTTGGCTGTGAATAATTTAAAAATTGTCGCAACCATCCTTTATCCATTAACTGTCCTGCAATTAAAGTCCCCGATGGCTTTCCAGTGCCGTCACTTTGGTAAATTGGTGAAATGCTCAATAATACTAGCCCTTGCGAACCTGTATCAATCAACTCTTGAGATAAATTATTTTTATTGTTTAAATATTTAATTTTTTCTTGAACAATTGGTAAATTTAATATTTTTTTACTTCCAGCTTCGCCAATAATCTCTTCATTGGGCAAATGAATCACTTTTACTATATCGATATCAGTAGAAAATAAAAGTTGCTCGGAAACTTCTTTGTCGATCCATACACGATTATCAGTTTTAACCGCATTATATAAATCAGTCCAATTAGCATAACCAGAAATTAAGTTTTTTAGTCCTTTTTCTGTGGCAGCTGTGTATCCACGAAAAGCTAAAACTTGGTCGTTAAGTCGAGTTTTTTCTAGTTCAATGAGTGGTTGTTTCATTAGTAGCCAAGCTGTAATACTTAAAACTAAAACTGGTAACAAAGATGCTCCACATGTAAAAAATAGAATCTTTGGCTGAAGTTTTTGCAGAAATTTTAGTCCTTTAAGCTTTATCATCCGCAAGTACCTTTGAGGAATTATTTTGGATTTTTAATCCGCTTGATTTAAGCAACGCAGATGTTACCGTACCTAACTTTGAAATTGAAAGCTTTACCAATAAGGTAGTTTCTGAGCAATGAAGCGATCGCCTCGACTATAGCGTTTAACCTTGCGAGTAAAAGCGATCGCTTTTTTAGTGAAGCTGGCTGTCTTCACGATCTAAACTGCCTGCTAAACTCAAAGTGTTAATCTATAATTCCCAAAATTTGCTCGCTCATCAACTTTAAGAAGTTAAAGATTCTTTTTTCGCTTAGTTTTGGGAATTCTAAATTGAGAAAACCATTCAACAGCAAGGGAAACAAGGTGCTTTTATGAGCAAATGGAAGACATATAACTCAACAAAATGGCAATTTCTTCTATTTGTAGTAGGTCGCACTATCGTTGTTTTGAGCAGCATCGGATTATTTTGCGAATCAAGTGTTGCCATAACCGAGCAGCATCCCATAAATATTGCACAGTTGACACAAACAAACTTGCCAGATGCAAGTGCTGCTGCTGAGGAAGCTTATAAAAAAGGAAAGCAACTATATGAGCAAGGCACAGCAGAATCTCTGTTACAGGCAATTGAATTCTTTGAAAAAGCGCTTTCACTATATCGTCAAGTAGGCGATCGCTCATCACAAGCCTTCACCCACGGTCATCTTGGCAAAATATACTCAGATTTAGGGCAACAGCGAAAAGCACTGGAAAATTTAAATCAAGCCTTATTACTCAGGCGACAATTGGGAGATAAAAAAGGGGAAACTATTACTCTTAACAATATTGGCAATGTCTACTCAGATTTAGGGGAACCACAAAAGGCACTAGAATATTTCCAGCAAGCCTTGTTACTCAAACGACAAATGGGAGATAAAGCCGGAGAAGCTATTACTCTCAACAACATTGGCAATGTTTACTTAAATTCAGGAGAACCACAAAAGGCACTGGATTATTTCCACCAATCTCTTCCTCTCAGGCAACAGGTAGGAGACAAACCAGGGGAAGCTCGTACTCTCAACAACATTGGCTTTGTTTACTTAAATTTAGGAGAAAAGCAAAAAGCGCTGGATTATTTCCGCCAATGTTTGCTTCTATATCAACAAATAGAAGACAAGTTAGCAGAATCTCGTACCCTGAATAACATTGGTACAGTCTACCTAGATTCAGGAGAAAAGCAAAAAGCACTGGATTATTTTCAGCGATCGCTTGCTCTCAAACGACAGATCGGTGACAAAATAGGGGAAGCTAATACTCTCAACAACATTGGCTTCGTTTACTTAAATTTAGGAGAAAAACAAAAGGCGCTGGATTATTTCCAGCAATCCTTACCTCTATTTCAATCAGTGGAAAACAAATTAGGGTTAGCTGCTAACCTCAACAACATTGGCTTAGTTTACTTAAATTCAAGAGAACAGCAAAAAGCGCTGGATTATTTCCAAAAATCCCTGCCTCTATACCAACAAGCAGGCAACAGGGAAGGAGAAGCTCAGACTCTCTATAACATTGCCTCCGTGCAACGCGATCGAGGAAATCTGAATGCAGCCTTGACTCAAATCAAGATAGTTATCAATATTGTTGAAGACCAGCGTACTAAAATTCGCTCTCAGGAACTTCGCACTTCTTATTTTGCTACAGTCCAGGATTATTATCAGTTATACATTGATTTACTGATGCAGTTGCACAAACAGCAACCATCCCAAGGATATGATGCTCTGGCATTGCAAACCAGCGAACGCGCTCGCGCTCGCAGTCTTTTGGAACTGTTGAATGAAGCTAATACTGATATTCGCCAAGGCATAGAACCAAAGTTAATCTCGCAAGAACGCAACTTGCAGCAACAACTTGATACTTTAGAAAAACGTCGCATACAGCTATTAAGTGGCAATCATACCGCAGCACAGTTGCAAGCTTTAGAAACAGAAACTGAGGAACTTCTAGAACAGTATCAGCAATTAAAGGCACAGATTCGCGCCACCAGCCCTCATTATGCAGCGCTGACTCAACCGCAACCTCTTTCACTGGCAGAAATTCAGCAACAAGTGCTGGATGAGGACACCCTACTTTTAGAATATTCTCTAGGGGAAAAGCGCAGTTATCTTTGGGCAGTTACTAATAAAAACATTACTAGTTACGAACTACCCAAACGCGCAGACATCGAAGCAGCTGTTAAAAAGTTCCGTCAAGAAATAACTACCCCATATCTCAGCCATAGTCCATCTATGGATGCTCTATCTCAGTTAATACTTTCACCTGTAGCTCAGCAACTGAAAAAGAAACGCCTAGCGATCGTCAGTGATGGTGCTTTGCAGTATGTGCCATTTACTGCTGTGAATACGCCTAATTTACCAGAAAATAGCAACTATCAACCATTACTGCTCAACCATGAAATCATTACTTTACCCTCAGCATCTACAGTAGCTATCCTCCGACGCGAACACAAAGAACGTAAATCTGCTTCCAAAACATTAGTTGTATTGGCAGATCCTGTCTTTAGCAGTAAAGATGAGCGTCTCCAGGGTAAAATTCCAGTTTCTCGCCCACTGGTTGCACAAAGTAATTTAGACAGTGTTAATTTAACCAGAGCTGCCAAAGACTCAGATATTAACTTTGAGCGTCTGCGCTTTACACGCCAAGAAGCCGAGCAAATTCTAGCTCTTGTTCCAGCTAGCCAAAGCAAACAAGCTGTTGACTTTACCGCTAGTCGTACTACTGCAACTAGTGATGAGTTGAGTCAATATCGCATGGTACATTTTGCGACTCATGGTATTCTCAACAGCAAGCATCCAGAATTATCAGGAATTGTCTTGTCGTTATTTGATGAGTTGGGTAGACCTCAAAATGGCTTTTTGCGCCTGCACGATGTTTTCAACCTGAATTTGCAAGCAGAACTGGTGGTACTCAGTGCCTGTAAAACTGGACTGGGAGAGGAAGTGAAGGGAGAAGGACTAGTGGGGTTAACTAGAGCGTTTATGTATGCAGGTAGTCCGCGAGTTGTGGTCAGTCTGTGGAGTGTCGATGACCAAGCAACATCCGAACTTATGAAAACATTTTATGAAAAGATGCTAAAAACAGGATTAAAGCCTGCGGCAGCATTGCGGGCAGCACAAATAGAAATCTGGCGCACTCAAGATTATACCGCACCTTATTATTGGGCAGCTTTCACTTTACAGGGTGAATGGAAATGAAGTTAGCTTCCCTAAGTTGTATAAATGGAGGCGATCGCTTCTGATTATTTTGTTAGCAAATAAATTTCAGCCTATTGGTATATATGTCTAATCTATCTCAGGTAGGATAGTAGGTTTTTTAACTCGGCATAGGATGTTATTGAATCCTGTGGTTTGGATTTATTTATCATAGTTGTTCCTAGCGATCGCTTGACTGATAAAGGTTGGTTAGTGCGATCGCTTTTGTTTTGGAATTGTGAAAGTAGTGTAACAACTCAACTGGTGGTATATCTGCTAGTCAGTCGGACATTAGGTCAGTAAGTTGTCTATAGAGAGTAAAATTTGTTCCATATCCGGTGTTTACGACTCTATAACGTTTTATATAAGAATTTTTGACTATAAACCAGCTTCAGTAATATGTGCCACTTCTGGCAATAGTTGACAGTTGACTGTCAACTGTCAACTGTCAGCAACTTTAAGCGGTTGTTTTTATTTCTTGAAGTTCCCTTACCTGGGGGATGCGAGACTTCACCTGACGCTGACTCCTGATAACCATCTGGATGGGACGGTTTGGGCCTGTCACCAAACCACGGCGTTGAGGTCGAATTTCATCATTGCTAACTAGCTCTAATTCACGACTGGTAAGGATTTTGGCAATTGCTAATTTCATTTCCAACTGAGCAAATGCTAGACCAATACAGCGTCTTGCACCACCGCCAAAGGGTAAATACTCGTAGGGAGAAAATTGCCGTTCTAAAAAGCGTTCTGGTTTAAACTGTTGAGGTTCCGGATATAAATCTTCCCGTCGGTGGGTTAAATAAATTGAACCAATCACACCTGTCTCAGGTTCGAGTTCGTAACCGCCCAGCGATACATGTGTTTTTAATACTCTAGGAAAAGTCAGCATAGCTACTGGATAAATTCGCAAGGTCTCAGAGCAAACAGCGTTGAGGTAGGGTAATTTAAAAATGGCATTGGGGTCTGGATTATCGCCTAAGCTATCCAGTTCTTGCAGTAACTTTTGGCGGACTGATGGAATTTTGTGAATCCAGTAAAATGCCCATGCAAGAGCTGTTGCTGTGGTTTCATGTCCTGCTAACAACAGGGTCATCAATTCATCGCGTAACTCTTCATCGGTCATCGGTTGACCTGCCTCATCTCTAGCTGCCATAAGTAAGCTGAGAATATCTGTGCGTGATGCGTCTGGTTTTTCTCGACGTTCTTGAATTTCTTCGTATAAAAGTTCGTCAGTGTTCTGCTGGCGGCGCATCTGCTTTCCCCAGAAATTAATCGGGCCAAAATCTCTTTGCAAAGCTGGAAAATAAAGGAAAGCGACACTTAACACAGAACTTCCTTTTTCCAAGAGTTCACCCAAAGATTGTTGTATTTTTTCAGCGCGTAGCCCTTCATCTAACCCAAACACAGCTTGCATAATCACCCGCAGGGTAATAGCTTGAGCAGCAGACCGGATATTGAAGGGTTGGCCTATCTGGTATTGGCTGATGACTTTCTCGGTGATATCACTAATTATTTGACTATAGCTTCGCATTCTTTCACCGTGAAAGGGTGGCAATAACAACTGCCGTTGGCGCTGGTGTTCCGCACCACTGATAGTAATCACAGAACGCTTACCAAGCAAAGATTCAAACACCAAATTCGTATCACCGGGTGCTTCAAACTCCTTGGTATCGTTTGTCAAAATCTGCTGTAACATTTGGGGGTTGCTGACAAATATCAATGGAGAAGAGTTGTTATCTAACCTGAGACTGAATATGTCTCCATATTTTGCAGCACAAGCTTCCATAAATGACATGGGGCTGGTAATCCAACGCAGCATCTGTAATACTGCTGGGCTTTGCGGGCCATATGGTAACTTCATAAATTTTTTTTGTTACTTTATCTCTTTTTTTACATTAACTAACTGAAACTCATAAATTTTTTGGAGTTACCATTTAAACTTCTTATCTTGGGGTTGTGAAAAAGCAATAAACTGTTACAAGCTGAAGGATGTAAAATTTTTGGTAAATTAAACGAGCATCTTCTATAGTTTCGGTTTTTTTAAAAGGTACTCAGCATGACAGCAATTACGCCAAAAGCATCTTCAGCGCTTCCCGATTTTTGCGAAGGAATTCAATATTTTGGCGAAGCGCTACCAGGTTTTGAAACCTATGGTGCAACGCCTGCTGTAGAGTCGGGCAAAGTCGCGATCGCATCTCCTACAGATCCTACTGCTGTGTATCAAACTTTACTTGCTGCTGAGGCTTTACGTTACCTAACATTGCAAGTTACTGGTAGTAAAGCTTCTGGGCATCCAGGCGGATTTGCCAGCCAAGCGGAAGCTTATGCAGCTCTTGTCATGCTGGGATACAAAAACATTATCACGGAAGTAGGACACCACGCTCCCGGATTTTATAGTGCCATGTTCCTCGATCGCTCTTTAGAGGACATGGGAATTTTCACAGTCCAACAATTGCGCGATCGCTTCCGCGAAAAGCACGGACTTTTAGGACACCTCTCTGGTTACATACCTGGTATTCTTGCGCCTGCTGGGCCTTTGGGGCAAGGACAACACTTTGCAATGGCAGCTGCACTGCTACACAGAGATAAGTTATTTCCCTTTACCGTTGGCGATGGGGGACTGGGTGAGCCTTATATTGTAAGTGCGATCGCACATTTCCATACTGCTTATCCAGATGTCACCAACTTCTTACCAGTACTGGTGTGGAACGGTTACAGCCAAGAACACCACAGCATGGTTTCTCTTAAAACCAATGAACAAATGCAAGCATACTGGCAAGGTAATGGTTTTGATGAAGTCGTGTTAGTGGATGCCAAAGACTTTGACGATCGAGACCAACCAGGGGATTATGTTGATAGTACCGTCTTTTCCTTCGAGAAGCGGCTAGCCTTTACCCAAGCAGTACTTTCGGGTGTGGACAAAGCCGCGCGTTCTGCCCTTGATGGCAAGCTTACTGTCTTCATCATTAAACAACTCAAAGGTGCAGGAGTCCACGCCAGAGGTGCAAAATCTCACAACCTTTATCCTAAAGATACGTTAGATGCTCCGCATATTGTCAGTGCTTTACAAGACCGTGCTTTGTCATTAGAGGCTTGGCAATTAGTACGGATAAATGCGGAACGCGCTGGTGGTGGGCCTGCTGCTAAGACTGTGGTGACAGAATTTGAATTACCATTACCAGACTTAGGCAAATTGCCTTTGGAAGAATATGCAGTCGGTGGTGAATCCAAAGTTTCCACAACAGCAATGGGACGATTAGTAGGAATAGTTGGACAGAAGGATAAAAATTTCCTCGTCACCAACGCCGACGGTAACGAAGCATCGGGGATTGCTAATATTAACCAAGCCCTGAAAATTATCCACCCTACAACTGACGACTTATATAACCAAGCACCAGGCGGACAAGTTTACGAACCTTTGAGTGAAGATGCTTGTGCGGGTTTAGCAGCTGGTTTGTCGCTGATGGGTGCGAGAACTTTGTGGTGTTCTTATGAATCTTTTGCCATCAACGGTTTACCAATTTGGCAAACTGTAACACAAGCAATGGCAGAATTGCGCCGTCCAACTCCCTCGACTATTACTTTATTCACTGCTGGCGCATTAGAGCAAGGTCGTAACGGATGGACTCACCAACGTCCAGAAATTGAAGCTTACTTTGCTTCGTTGATGCGAAATGGCAATGTTTTTCCATTATTTCCTCCCGATGCTAATAGTATCCAAGTTTGTTATGACTGGGCATTGAAAACAAAGAATAAGGGAATTGTGATTACTGCAAGTAAATCACCGTTACCAATTCGCACCACTTTTGAACAAGTTCGTAAAGGGTTGCGCGATGGTGCAGTGGTATTGCATGAAGTTGCTGGCGATCGGCAAGTTGTATTTGCTGTTATTGGCGATATGACATTAATGCCAGTGTTTGAAGCGGCTGCTTTTTTAGAAAATGAAGGTATTGGTGTCAAAATAGTTTCTGTTATCAATCCTCGGCAGTTGTATCGTCCTGATGATACTGCTTGGGAGACTTGTTCAGAACCCGATGGTGGTTTCTTAGATGATACGAAATTTGCTGAATTATTTGCTGGAGATGCGCTAATTGGTGTGACTGGTGGTGCTGCGGCGATGCTGGAACCAATTATGTTACGGAGTACGGCGAAGCGCGACACCTTCGCTTGGAAGCGTGGGGAAACTACAGCGAGTGCTGGTGAGTTGATGGCGTTTAATGGATTGACTGCTGAGACGTTGACCAAACGTGCGATCGCATTAGTGCATTAAAGCTCAATACGGTTCAGTTAGAGTTAAAACTCTTTGTTAAAGTCAATTTTTTTAACGAACCGCAGAGGCGCAGAGGACTCAGAGAGAAGAGAAAAATGCTGAACTGAACCGTATTTGATTAAAGCTGGAATTGTTTCTAATTTTATCGCATTTATACGTATACAAATGCTTAGAAATTGCGTTTTTACTCGTATATCTGCGTTTTTTTATTTAAGAGAACTTTCGGGTTATTGTCTAAATGTATAATTTTAATTTAAATCAATAATTGAGGATAACAAACCATATTTTCATTTATTTCTCGCAAACCAAATTTTATACTTAAGCCAAAATCACTACTTTCAAAAATATTAATTTGATCAATTCTATAAAATCCATCTTTGAGTGAATCTCCCAAATTTAAAGAAACTAATACAACATCTCCAGGATGTAAATATACTTCTTTATCTATAGGCTGTACCCTGATATATGTTACTTCTCCTAACCAGTTTCTATGCAATCCTTCGCTGTGAAAAACATTAGCAATACACATCGCCTCATCACGAACAGTAACCATCCATATAATCTTTATTAGTAGATAAGTCACTTGCTGCTTCCACACAACCAATGTATTCTTGAGCTAGAGCCAAAGCTGAAACCCCTAAATTTTTTTCTTGAGCAGACAACCCTTGCTTTTGCATTTTCGCAAGTAAAAATTCTACAAAATCTAATGCCTCTTGTTGCTTATCAGGAGGTAATACTCTTACCTTGTCCATAATAATTTCCTCAATGCTCATTTTCTATAGCCTCTCGTATCAACTAATATATTTTAAGCTTTAAAATATTATCTTCGCCGCAACTTTAGTCGTTAGGCACTCAGGAAGATGAGTTGAGGAAATGCGATCGCTCTCCTCAAGGTCACAGCTATTCTAGATAAAATATGAGAATATTAGCTCAATAGCCAGCGATCGCAATTATAGCTTGTGAACCATTTACTCGACACTCATACTAGTATCTATAATGACTCCACAAATCCTAGATAAAATTAGCACACTCCAAGAACAGCGGTTTCTCTTACCTGGCTATTACTCTTGGGAGGAATTTGAGAAAATAGAAGCTTTAACAGCAGATGCGCCAGGTTTGCGAATAACTTATCTTGATGGGTGTATAGAGTTTATGACTCTTGGTGAAGAACATGAGACCATTAAAAGTGTTTTGGCTATATTGCTAGCACTATATCTTTTTGAGATAGGTATAAATTTTATCCCTGTAGGTAGTGCTACCCGTCGGGCTAAAGAAAAGGGTGCTTCATTTGAACCTGATGAATCTTATTATTTAGGGGAAAAGAAAGAAAATCCCGATCTAGCAATTGAAGTAAATATTACTAGTGGTAGTATAGATAAACTAGAAAAATATAAGCGTTTTAACATTACTGAAGTCTGGTTTTGGGAAAATAATCAGATATCTGTATATCACCTCAGTAATGATAACTATGAACAAATTACTCAAAGTCAATTATTACCAGAATTAGATATAAATTTGTTAGCACGCTGTGTTTTAATACCCTCAATAATTGAAGCTAGGACAGAGTTCATCAAAGGAATTCGAGGCTAAGTTAACTATCTTGAGATGTCAGTCTTGCTCTTAGTAGAGAAATGAGTATTATAAGCGAGTTATGCATCAGGCTATCACCTTGATGCAAATAATGGTGTAAGAAATGACTACACAAGTAAAAACCGAAAGAATTAAAATAAATTTAGATTTGTCTCCTGAACTTTATGAGACATTAAACGATATAGCCCAAAAGATTAATGGAGACAATGCTGAAGTGCTGCTAAAAGCGATCGCACTCATGGAAGTAGCAGTAGAAGCAAAGCAAACAGGCAAGCATATCTGGATTGCAGACGAAAACCAAAATCTTGAAACTGAAGTTGTTGGCATTTAGCAGCATGACAAAGATAAAAGATTTATCGAAGATAATTGCTAACAAAGGCGACAAACCATTAGTTCTATCAATAGTCAACTTAGAATCACAAGAAGACGCAGAACTTGAGCGAAAACTGCGGGAACTCAAGTTTAAACAGGAACTGAGGAAAGATTGGATTTTGTTTCTTGTCAGGGATGTAGTTATCTTTTCTGCCGCTATCGCGATCGTTTTTGCGATCGGCGGTTATTCTTTATTCATGCAGATTAATAGGTAACTTATACGATCGTTTATACAAATGTTTCGGTCTGAGTAACTTATAAGTAGTAAATTTTAACTCACTGTAGTTATATATAATACTGAATACTCGATAAAAAAAGCACCCTTTCCAAATCTAAAATTAACTCAGATTTAATATTTTTTGCTTTCCTCACAAGTTCCTCAAATTGTTAGCTTATAAACATACGTATAACCCGAAAACTGCTTAAAAGTTCACACAGGCTAGTTACTATAAGAATCTTGTCAATTATTGCCAAAAATACAAACTTGGTAATTTGTGCCAATTCCGCATCAAGAAACTAAAAAACTCAATTACCAATAAAAACCAGAGGTCTATATGCTGAAAAAGATTTTAGTCGCATTGGATCGCTCGCAAATAGCAAAGCAGGTTTTTGAGGAAGCATTGGCTTTGGCGAAGGGAACACAAGCCAACTTACTACTGCTGCATGTCCTATCACCGACAGAAGAAGGCAGTCCTTACTTACCGATGTTATCCAATATGGAGTACTATCCAGGATTTACTAGTCAAAGCTTTGAGTTATATCAAAAGCAGTGGGATAGCTTTAAGAATGAAGGTGTGGAGATATTGCAATCTTTCAGTGCCCAAGCAAACACAATAGGAATATCTACGGAATTTACGCAAATTGTTGGTCATCCTGGGCCAACTATTTGTAAAATAGCAACTACTTGGGACGCTGACCTAATTATTATGGGCCGTCGAGGTCGGTCTGGGTTAGCTGAACTATTCCTTGGCAGCGTGAGTAACTACGTTCTTCATCATGCTCCTTGTTCAGTGCATATTGTGCATCACCCAATCAGTGTTCAAAACGCTGAGAAAGTTGTTGTAGAAACCACAAATAATTTTTGAAGAAGCATCAATATCAGTAAAATCCATTCAAATATGGGTAGCAATATCCTGGATGATAATACCGCCAAAGTAGTACAAACTATTGGCTCTTCTGGGTGATGCATTCCTACGTAGGCTTTTGATAGAGATGGAGACTACACACGCGTTACGTCCGTGTATGCGATGAAATCGTAGGCATTTATACCTGGAATATGGCAGAACGCGTTTATTTACTTTCAGTCAGTGCCAGGAGGTGAACCTGATGTTACACCATATCCACAAAACTTTGAAAGATGGGAAAAAGTTAAAAGGCAAAAGCAAAAGAAAAATTTCATTTATTTCCCGAAATTCTACCAAAAGTGTAATTTGGTGGCTAACGTGGCTGGGAATTTTAACAATATCAATATATATATTCCTTGGTTTCGGAAACTTCTCATCGCAGATGGTAATCGCTGCGGTTAACAAATTAGAAGTAGCACCAGGAGAAATACTTTATCGATCGCAAAAAAAATTAGACGATCAATTAGGCAATGTTTGGCAAGTTGTCCTGTTTAAGCAAAATTATCCCGGTCAAACGCAGAGTGTAAATCTGCGACTCGTGGGTTTCCCTGGTTCTGCGGAACTTTTCCACCCGCAACCCTTGAAAATCACCACTGCCACCGGACAAGTTTTCACTGCTGCCGATGTTTTCTTAGATGAAGCACCAGCACCCACCATCGGTCAGTATGACTTCAAGGATATCTTGCCTAAATTGCCAACCAAACCGCTAGTACTTGGTATACCTCTTCCTGGCAATCGCTTTATCAACATCTCTGTTCCTCAATCTGTAGTACAGGAATGGCAATTGGTAATGGAAAGTGGGGGATAAGGGAGATGAGGAAGAAATTCAAACTTGTCCCCACATCTTTGCGTCTTTGCCTCCCCGCATCCCCGCGTCCTCTTCTACTTGCGTGTATAACGATGCTTCACCCCAACTGGAAAATATTCTGGGTTGCCAGTTGCGGCTAATGCAACCTGTGGTGTTTGATATTCTGGGGGAACGTAGTTAGCAAACTCACTGTTAAGACGCAACAATTGTGAGAGAATCGAAGCTGCGATCGCTTGCTGCTTGTCTTGGCTATCTTCTACACCTGGCGCTAACTCCACAATCACTGATAAAAATCGGTTTTTGTCGATATCTTCCTTTACCTGCAACACGAATTTACCCGTCACCCATTCTTGAATTAGTGGTTGCTCTAATCCTACAGTCACATTTTCTGGATAGATATTCGCTCCAAAGTAGGAAACCGTAAAATTAGAGCGTCCAAAAACATAGACGAAAGGTAATGGATGAATTCCTTTGAGTGAATCCTGAGTTTGGAAAGACGCAACGCCAGTCGCTACAACGGGGGGAACCCCCGCAACGCGCTGGCTCATTAATCGCGTTTGTACAAGTTTTTCTCGCGGATCGAATCCCCATTCTGCCAAAAACTGGAGCATGGCATCATAACTAACAATCCCACCAGTATCTAAGATGTTGTAACGCACTAGGGGAATGCCATTGTCTCCAGAAAATAGCAATGTGCCGTCCTGAACTTCAAAAAAACGATTTATGGGATCGTACTGTATTAGTGTGGGTAAACGAGATTCTCCAAATAAGGCTCTAGCAGCATCTGGATGTTCTGCTAAAAAACGGCGAATGCAAATACTCAAGGGTGTTTCATTGCCTAATACACCAGCATCCGCAGTACCGTAGAGTGATGCAAAGTCGTAGCAGGGATTTTCCGCACCAATTCTTTGGGCAACTAAACTCCGCCATTCTTCGCTGAATACTTCTCCCGCCATGACTAACTTAATCTGATATTGCTGCCACTCTACACCGCGGGTCATACCAGTATCAATTACATCTTTGAGGAATGGCGGATATCCCAACAATACAACCTGCTCAAAATTTGCACCAAGTTCCTGGATAACACGCAAAATTTCTTCTTTATTGTTACCAGGAGTAATGACGGTGATAGGATAACCTTTGCTAGCCAGATAGCGACAACAATTGGTAGTGAACATACCGCCCACCCAAGTGCCTAAAGTGAAACAAATGACTGCTAAGGTGCGTCTAGTGTTTGCGGAAAAACTATCGTGAAAAATTTGCTCAAAACGTGTAGCGATTTGCAGTTCATCTGTGAAAAAACGGGGCCAAAATGTTGGTTTACCAGTGGAACCGGAGGAAGCAGCTATCATATCGCACGCTTGTAACTGTCCGTAGCGACATAAGTCAGGCAAAGGATAGCGCGATATATAATTTTCTTTGGCGATCGCTGGTAATTTCTGAAAATCCTCAAAAGTTTGGATAGCACTAGGTTCAATCTCTTGTTCTGCCAAAAAAGCTTTATAGGCGGGCACATTTGCAGCCACATCGTAAAATAAAGCTAAAGCTGCTGATTGGCTTGAAGTGTCCAGATGTCGTTGTAGTAGTGTTTCTAGGGGGGTAGATACAAAATCTTCAAATGCCTTGATTGCCCGCTGGCTTTGTGATTTGCAGTTCATGACGCTTGTTGCTCATCCTGAAGTAAAAACAACACCACTGTTGCTTGTTGTCAGTATTTTAGCTATTAGTCATTAGTCATTAGTCAGTGGTCAGTGGTCAGTTGTTATTTGTCCCTCATCTCCCCATTCCTCAGTCCCCAGTCCCCAGTCCCCAATCTCCGTAAAAAGAACTGCATTCGTTGTAGTAACGTAATAAAACCCAATTTATCCTTCAGCACTATGCAGGTTTATTGCAGTAAACAACACGCAAATGATGGCAGTAACCGTTTTTGTACCCACTGCGGTGAGCCATTGCCTCTTGCTGTGGGGCAGGTTGTTGACAATCGCTATCGAATTATACGTCAACTCGGACAGGGCGGCTTTGGACGCACTTATGTGGCGGAGGATAGAAATCAATCCCATCAAATCTGTGTGCTGAAGGAATTTGCACCCCAAGTACAACAACAACAGGATTTACAAAAAGCTAAAGAGTTGTTTGAGCGAGAAGCGAGTGTTCTCAAAAAACTCCAGCATCCCCAGATTCCACGTTTTCACGCTTCGCTACAAGTGAAGATAGGCAGTAAAGATTTTTTCTTGTTGGCACAAGATTATGTAGATGGTGATAATTATTCCCAATTGTTAGAACAGCGCCAAAGTCAAGGAAAGGCCTTTAGCGAAGAGGAAGTAGTAACTTTACTGCAACAAATTTTACCAGTATTATCTTACATCCACTCTCTAGATGTAGTTCACCGCGATATCTCTCCTGATAATTTAATTTTGCGGCGTTTTGATCGTCTGCCAGTGCTGATTGACTTTGGTGGTGTTAAGCAATTGCCCGCTTCTCAAGGTTTTTGGTTCACCAAGTTGGCTGTAAATAATACTTTACTAGGTAAAAAAGGCTACGCACCAGAAGAACAGCTACGGCAAGGTAAAGTATTTATTAACAGTGATTTATACTCTTTGGCGGTGACTGCATTGGTATTGCTTACGGGCAAGGAACCGCAAAAATTATACGACAGCTATCAAGGACTGTGGTATTGGGGAAAGGAAATCAATGTCAGCCCGAAACTAGAATCTGTGTTAAAAAAGATGCTGGCTTATAAACCGAGCGATCGCTATGAAACAGCCGATAAAGTCCTGAAAGATTTACCCTTGGCAACTGCTACTAAAGCGCCAAATACCTATGTTACCAAGCTCAAAACGATGGTAGTTGCCCCTGGAGGTAAACGCCCCAATGCTATTGTCAGTAAAGTCCGTAGCAAAACGCAGTTGATAACTAAAACTATACCTATACCTGGTTGGCTTCGCCCTTTTGTAGTGAGTCTTGGGGGAACCGCTTTAATTGTTTTAACTGGTGCAGGTACGTGGGCAGTGGTAAATGCAGTTATTACCAGCGTATCATCAATTAAAGTACCATCAATTTCGCTACCGCAAATTCCACAGTTACCAAATCCACTTGCTAAACCAGCAAGTGATAAGAACTCTGGTGATAATACTCAAATTTTAAGTCGTCGCCAACAACTAGAAATTCCCGAAGTATTTTTTACACAGATGGTTGATAATTTGTTTTATATTAAAAAGCCAGAATTACAGGGACGCAGTCTAACATCGAAGTCGGAAGACGCTGGTTTACGAAATGAATGGTACAGTACTGCTAGAGATTTATTAGATAAAATAGAACAAGCTGACCTCAGTACAACAGCTCGGCAAAAACTTGGAAGTTATAGTCAAAAAGATTACGACATTTGGAGACAGCAAGCGCGATCGGGACAATTAGGGGACTATACAATTAGCCAACTCAACAAAGACACATATCAAAAATTTGATAGATTGTTTCCCGGTCAAGAGCGTGGGAAACTGAATCAAAAGACTTACGGTCAAATTTGGTATGCGATCGCTGCTGAGCAAGTCAGTAAAGCACAATCTGACAAATAATGAGACGCAAAGATGTGGAAACACGGAGACACTGGGATATAAGGAGAATTTGCGTACTTTGGTTCCCTCTATTGAGCAAACTTCTCTTATGGTCGCCGCTGCGCGAATGGAGGATGCAAAGACAAGGGAGATAATTCTTCACTCCTGTCCTCTGGCTCCTGACAACTGACAACTAAACAATTGACAAATGACTAAAATATATTGTTCTAAAGGTCACGAAAATTCCCCAGGTAGCCATTTTTGTCTCCAGTGTGGCGAAAAGTTGTCAGTTACACCCGTAAGTTATGGTATCCAACCAGGGCTAACTTTGGGCGATCGCTATGTCATTGTGCGTCAAATTGGTCAAGGAGGATTTGGACGTACTTATTTAGCAGAAGATATCAATCGTTTCCGCGAATCTTGTGTTTTAAAGGAATTCTCTCCACAAGTTCAAACCGCTTACGTCGTCCAAAAAGCTGAAGAACTATTTGAGCGAGAAGCAAATGTTCTTTACAAGCTACAACATCCCCAAATTCCGCGCTTCCGGGAATTGTTTCGCATCAACTTGGAAGGCAAAGAATATCTATTTTTGGTGCAAGATTATGTTGAAGGACAAACTTACAACTCTTTATTAAATGACCGCAAACAAAAAGGTTTGCGGTTTACAGAAGTAGAAGTACGCCAACTGTTACAACAAATTTTGCCAGTTTTGGAGTATATCCACTTCCAAGGAGTAATTCATCGGGATATTTCTCCAGATAATTTAATTCTTCGCACCGTTGACCAATTACCAGTATTAATTGACTTTGGCGGTGTCAAACAAGTAGTGGCAACTGTCGCCTCTGAATATTACCAACCTGGTGCAGCTGCGACCCCACCAGCAACCCTACTAGGTAAAGTGGGATTTGCTCCCCCAGAACAAATGCAAACTGGGATGGTATCGCCCCACAGTGACTTGTATGCGTTGGCAGCAACAGTGCTGGTTTTACTGACAGGCAAACAGCCGCAAGAATTAATTGATACCTACACCTTAACTTGGCAATGGCGACGAGAAATCAGCCTCACTCCCATTTTGGGGCAGGTATTAGATAAAATGCTATCCTCCAGACCAAGCGATCGCTACCAATCAGCTCGTCAAGTCCTGGAAGCACTCAACCCATTACCAGTTAACTATCCCCCGACTCAAGCCCCCGTTCCCGCCCCAGATCCCACATCTGTCACTGTCGCTGTCTCCCCGCCTTCTCCAACTCCCCCTGCTTTTTCATCCCCTCAGCCCACAAGCTGGTGGACACCAACAAAAACTATCCTAGTATCACTAGCACTGGCTAGTACTGTGGGAGTAGTTTGGTGGGGAGTTAACCGGGGGCGAAATGTAGAAGATAACCCCACACCAACACCCAGCCCCACCCCAACTGCTAGTCAACCAGTCGATCCCTTGGCGCAATATTCACCAGAAGAACGGCAACGTAAACAAAGATTAAGCGATCGCCGTCAACAGTTGGGTATTGCTGAAAAATTCTACATTAACTTTGTCAATCAAGTGTTTTGGGAGACAAATCCCAGTTTACAAGGACGCAGTCTCAGTAATGGCCCCGAAGATGAGAGTTTGCGGGCAGAATGGGATAAAACAGCCTCGCAATTGATAGAAAAGCTGGCGTTATTGAGTGCCAATGCACGTCGGCAACTAGGTACTTATACTACAGCCGAACGCGATCGCTGGAGAGTTGAAGTTAACCAAATCAACGTTGGTAGTCGTTCTTTGTATGATTTGGGTGATGCTGCTTTCTTCAATGAATTTCCCGAACAGCGCGACAAAGATTTTATTAATCAGCCCATTGGGCAAGTTTGGTATGCCTTTGTTAGCGATAAACTGAATGCCATCCTTGCTCGTAGTGCTTTCCAGAAAATTGTTTTCGATCCTGGTGCTACAAGTAAAACAGTTAGCGGTACTCTCCAACCCGGTGGTGGTAAAGTTTTCATCGCTGGACTGGCCAAAGAACAAGCTATGGAATTGAAGCTACAAGCAAATTCCCAAGTTTTGTTATCAGTCTATTCCCCTTCTGGCAAAATCAAATTTCTGGAAGATTCCAAGCAACGTACTTTGTCAACTAAACTACCAGAAAACGGATTTTATGAATTTGTCGTTGTTTCCACAGCATCAGCACCAGTAGATTATCGACTCAACATCACAGCGGAAAGTCCCACTCCTCCAGCACCACCTACACCTACACTTACAGAAACTCCCACACCTATAGAAACTCCTACGGAAACTCCTACACCTACAGAAACTCCTACTCAGCCTAATTAAACTCTCATCTTGTGAACAGTAGATGATAGAAATTAAATTACTATAACAATACATTAGCCAATTTACGAGGCTGGGGAATAGGGTTGACCTGAGTGAAGAAAGACGACCTAAATAGGTAAGTTTGTGGACAATCTTGGTCAATAAAATAGGCTCAGGTTTTTGAGGAAGCATTTTTATAGTTTTGTGGATATATAGAAAACCTCGGCAGTAAGCTTTCAGATCAATAATGTCATACCAATTCGTAATTCGTAATTCGTAATTCGTAATTAAGAAAGTCCCATTTAGTCTAGGTTTCTGGGTTTGGATCTGTATCATTATTTTTGGGAAATGGTATCAGCGGCGGGATTATTTTGACGGAAATCACAAAGAAGTTGACAGGACAAGTTGACCATAAAAAATAAAAGATTGCCGCATGGTTGTAGGGTTGCTCTGCGTAGGAGCGATCGCGCTTTGCAAATACGGTGACTCTCGCTCCTAGCAATTCTTGGTCACAACTATAGGAATCGTACTTGAATCTTGCTAAGTATACTGAAAAATAAACCTTTGTATGGCAAGCTTCTAGCCAATTTTGTTTTTCAGAAATCAAATATGAGTCCTATAGATACTTCTACGGCTTCTTAAGCAATATTACTGATATTTCAATTGATTTTTATAAATTGGAAGAATAGTTTCGTAATTATACTATGTTTTTCTCTGGACATAGTTGTATTTTTAAAGGAGCAAAGATGTATTGAAGGAGATTTGATTTATGAACTTATTAAATAAAGCCCACTTAAATAAACACTTGTTAAACCAAATACAATATCAGCTTGAGGTCGTAGAAATACATGATTATAATCTGGCCAGACTCTTGTGCAAAATCATTCCCTCTCATTGTCCTTTTGAAAGAACTGTGAAAATTAATGGTCGTACACTTTTCCGCATTCCACCTTTGTGTAAACTCAACCCTCTCTACGAACAAGTAATTGGTCTGCGTTATAAATGTTTGTTGTATTTAGTAGATGTCTGTGGTGAAGATGCTACAAAATATTGCTAAATATAAATTGAATTAATAAAATTGATTTGTTGGTCGCTCGCCAAAGTTAATAGTAATAAAGCCAAATGGACTACTATTACTTCAATACTTAAAGCACCAAACTGTGCCTACAAAAATCAATTCATCATTGCATTCAACAATTCTATTAGTCAATAAAAAAATTATCATCCTACTTTGATGACGAAGCTGGCAGTGGCATAGCTAAAAGCAAAATTGTGAGCAATAATGTAATCAAATAAGGCAAGTTTGACCAGGATCTGAGGGTGTTAGGAATTTGCTCCAAAAATTTAGTAGAGCCATCAGGTTTGAGAAAATTCCCTTTAGCTTTCTTAATCCATTCATCATCCTCAGCGGTTACATACCCACTCAAAATTCGGGCTAGTCGATTAAAGTTATCCCGAAACTTGCGTTCTAGATACAGATAATATACATCCAAGATACCAAATAGTAAAAAGGCGACAAATGCCAACGCAAATAAAGCAGTATTTCGATTGGTAAAACCAAAGCCCACGATCGCTGCCCAAACCGTTAGACCAACCTTCTTAATTTCTAATGAATTATTCGCCATGCGTGCGATCGTACTCTGCAACATCTCGCTTTGCTTGATCCAGTAATCTCGGTTTGCTTCCTTTGGGATTGACATAGGATTTCACCTGGTTTGCGATCGGGCATTACTACTTCACGATCGAAGCCAACTCATTTTACTTGAAAAGATGTTCTTGAAGCTTAAAATATGCAATTTTAGTAAATCGCAAAGTTCTTTTTAAGAGCGATTGCCGATTTGAGCCTCTGAAATTATTCTTGACAATTCAACCATTTCAAAGACTGCTAACATTTATTAATATTCCTGTCACTTCTAAAGCTAAAATGTAAGCATTAAGATGAAGTACCAACTAGTTGCAGTCGGTTCTTTGAGTAAAAATTATGTAGAGACTCTGGAAACAAGCCTCGCGGAGAGCATGGATGCTCTTGGCTTGGATAGACATCAATACTTTGAAGTTCTTAATATTAATCAGAGGGAACAGATTGACTGGGATGGTTTACCAGTTATGGTTTGGTTTGGGGGGAATGAAATCCCTGAACCTGAAGACAGCCATCTCTTAGATTATTTTTTGAAGAAAAGTCTTCCTATCTTTCCAGTTGTTGAAGATCTCAGTAACTACCCAGTTCTAGTTCCGCCTGAATTGCATCGTATTAATGGCTTGCAATGGAATCTTGAGAGACTCACTACCGATCTCCTACGAGCATTTCGACTTTGCAGACAACAACGACAAGCATTCATTTCCTACCGACGACTTGAAACACGTAATGTAGCAGTACAGCTATTTTCAGCCTTGTCCTTACATGGCTATCGCGTATTTCTTGATACTGCCTCGGTTGATTCTGGTGTCGATTTTCAAGAAGCTCTCTGGGGACGCATGGCAGATGTAGATTTACTGATTCTATTGGATTCTCCAGGTGCTTTAAGTTCACAGTGGGTGTATCAAGAATTAGTTAGAGCAAATGATTTGGGGCTTGGCGTATTACAACTCATTTGGCCGGGGCACTCTCGTACTCCTGGAACCGAATTTTGTGACCCTACTATCAGTCTGAACAAAACTGATTTCGTGAATAGTCAAGCAGATCTGAATGACTATTTAACTGATAGTACAGTTTCAAGAGTTCTGTCTGCTGCCGAGACTGCAAGGATACGATCGCTTGGCTTGAGAAGGATGAGTGTGGTTGGAGAACTTGTTGACCAAGCTAAGCTAGTTCACTTAGACGCGGAAGTTCATCCTGTTGATGGTATTAAGCTTTATTGTGGTAGTAATGTTGTTGGGAGTGCAATCCCAATAACGGGATTGCCAGATGCACTTTCAATTCAGCAACAGGAAGGTCTTTTACAGTTGAAAGACCTATCCAGGACTCGTATCATATACATGGGGCTTGGAGCCGACCCTGATTATACTAAACATTTAGATTGGCTTAATCAAAAAGTAGGCTTGCTAACCTGTCAGGTAGATTTACTAGACGATTGGTTAAAAGCGTTATGAAAAAGCTAGAGCCAGTGTTTCTATCAGCCAGCATTCCACATCGGGAGCCTTACGTACACAATTCCGATCCATTGTTGATCCGTGAAGCCATACTCGCATTGGTAGCTGTGGTTGTTCGCAGCCGTGAGTTAGTATTTGGCGGACATCCTGCTATTTCTCCTTTGGTAGATCATGCATCTCGTACTTTAAGTGCTCAAGATAATTTCTATATCTATCAGTCTCGTTGGTTTGAAGATGTCATTCCAGAAGTTGCAAAGAACTTTAAAAATTTGATTTGGACTGACAAGAGATACAGCCGAGAGGAAAGTTTAACGCTCATGCGAACAGAAATGATCGGGTCTCGATCTTTTGGGGCTGCTGTATTTATTGGAGGAATGGAAGGGATTGTTGAAGAATGCGAAATCTTTAAGAAACTACATCCTGATAAACCCATATTTCCAGTGGCATCAACTCTAGGTGCTGCGCTTGAGCTTTTTAATGCTGGTGAAGGACCTCAAGATGATTTTATACGTGAAGAATTAAGAGCAAATAAACGTTACCGCGGATTATTCAGAAAAATTTTAGAAGAAATGTGAGAGTCTATTCAATTCTGTATTGCTTCAGCGCCACAACGCTTAATAGATTCCCATTAGACCTGTCCAAATTTATATTTCGGATAGGTCTATTGCTTTTGTACAGACTGGTTTTATGATAAAAAAACAAATTAACAATTTAACTCACCAAACTTGGGACTCCACCACCCTTTTTGCGTACTGAAGTAAGCCACATCTTTATGTTTCTTGTCCTTCCAGGATTCTTTAGTAGAACACCGCAGCATGGTTTTACTCTGACCATCCTTGAGGTAGCTGTACTCTGACAAAGGTTCTTTGCATACTGGGCAGGGATACGAACTTAGCTTGGTAGCAGACTTTGGAGAATTTTCGCTCCTTACGGTCTGAGTCCGAGGTGGTTCCCAAGTTTTGTTTAGGTCGCTCCAAAACAGCACGACATTTTCACAGCCACTGATGCACTTGAGAAAGTATTTTTTCTTAACTTTACTGCTCTTGATTTTAGCGAGAAAGTTGTTGCACTCAGGGCAACGAGTTCTAGAAGTTTCATATTTGCGTTCAACTGGAGAAGCTTTGGTTTGCTGTGTTGAACTAACCACTACAGTTTTTGCCTTTAATAAAGCTGGTGCAAAGTAATCCTGATTCCAGGTTATCAAGTATTGCTGCCAAGAGTGTTTCCCAAGGGCGATCGCATCGAGGGCATCCTCCATCTTCGCTGTAAATTCTGCCTCTAGTAGATCGGGTAATGCCTTCTGCAAAAATTCATCAACTTCTAACCCCAACGCTGTTGGCTGAAGATGATCCTTTGCCAACTGTACGTAATCCCGCTTTTTGAGGGTGGCGACAGTGGGGGCATAGGTACTGGGACGACCAATCCCTTTACGCTCCATCAGTTGTACCAGCTTTGGTTCACTGTATCGTGGTGGCGGTTGAGTTTGTTTTTTCTCATGTGCTGCATTCTTCAGAGTTAAAGCCTGTCCCTGTTGTAAAGTAGGCAAAATTGAATCTTTACTGAGATTATTCCAGTACCGAGCATAACCGTAGAACTCAATCACCTGTCCTCTTGCTTGCCATAATAGATTTCCAGACTGGGCGATCACCTGAGTCTTACGGAGTTGAGCAGGGCGACATTGAGATGCGATCGCTCGTTTCCAAATCATCACGTACAGATTGAACTCATCAGCCGAAATTTCTTCCCGCAACTGGACTGAGGGACGAAAAACATCTGTGGGACGAATCGCTTCGTGGGCTTCCTGAGCCGATTTGTTGCTGCGGTGTTTTGCTAATTGCTGCGGCACATTCTGCGGGTCATTTTGCTCCAACCACTTACGGGCGCTGGCACAAAATTCCGGACTCAACATCACTGAATCTGTTCGCATATAAGTGATTAACCCAGCCTCATACAGTTTTTGGGCAACCTGCATAGTTTTATCTGGAGAAAACCTCAACTTAGAACCGGCTGCTTGTTGGAGGGTGGAGGTAGTAAAAGGTGGAGGTGGTTGGCGATGAACAGTTTTCCCCTCAAAGAGGACAACTTGGTGAGGATACCGCCGTGCTTCTTCGACTAATCGTGTTGCCTCTGCTTCAGACAAAACACGCTTCGATTCTGGTACTTGTTTACTATTACCTGCTGCATCATCATTAGTTTCAGTTTCTTGCTCTGGAGCATCCAAAACAGAATTAGCCGTTCCTTTGTAAAAAGCACGGAATCCCTCAGCATAATCTACCCAGACATTCCAGTAGTCTTGGGGAACAAAGGTTTGAATTTCCCTCTCTCGCTGGCAGACCAGATGTAATGTGGCACTTTGGACTCTGCCAACACTTTTTGCTCCGTTGTTCAAAGCCCAAACTAAAGGACTGCCCTTGTAACCCACAAGTTTGTCCAGGCAATCTCGGCACAGTCCCGCACCAACCAAATTGAAATCGAGTTTTCTGGAATTAGCGATCGCATTCCTAACCGCCGATGCCGTAATTTCCGTATAAACAACTCGTTTGGGTTCTCTCAGCCCTAGCACTTCCTGAAGATGCCAAGCGATGGTTTCACCTTCCCGATCTGGGTCTGTTGCCAAGACTACTTCATCAACCTGTTTGACTGCGGCTTTGAGTTTCTGAATGGTTTCTTTGGAACGTTGATCGCGAGGGACATAGTTGCATCGCACACTGCCGCCATCCATGCTGAAGCCCAGCGAATCATCGCCAGAATTGCTCAGTTCCCGAATGTGCCCACAACTGGCGCGAACAATCCAATCTGAACCGAGGATTTGACTGAGTTTTTTGACTTTCCCAGGGGATTCGACTACAAGAAGGCGTTTGGGCATGACACCTGCTTTTTGAATGTTTTATATTAGATGCTTTATTACAGTGGACAATTGTATAGTGCATTATAGTATTTATGTACTATAATATCTACACTCTTGCTACTTTCAAGGTATAACTTTTCGATAACTCTTTGTGGCATTTTCTAACAAACCAATGTCCACTCCCCCAGTCCATCAAGCGCAACAAATAAATGCGTCTCCTGAATACGAAACCATCACTGGAGTGGTGGAACGCCTAACCTTTTACTCAGAAGAATCGGGCTACACCGTAGCTCGGCTGGTGCGCCTTGGTGTGAAAGACCTCACCACAATTACTGGTAGCTTTGCCAATATCCAGCCAGGGCAGACACTTCAACTTACAGGTTTCTGGCGCGATCGTCCCCAGTACGGGCCACAGTTCCAAGTCGTCAATTACAGGGAAACCAAACCAGCTACTCTCACAGGCATTGAGAAATATTTGGGCAGTGGACTCATTAAAGGTGTTGGCCCAGTCACAGCCAAGCGCATCGTTGCACACTTTGGTTTAGAAACCCTGGAAATCATCGAAAACCAGATTGAGCGGCTGATTGAAGTCCAAGGCATTGCCAAAAAGCGCATCAATTTCATCAAAAATGCCTGGGAAACCCAAAAAGCCATCAAGGAAGTCATGGTGTTTTTGCAAGGGCATGGAGTTTCCACTACATACGCGGTGAAGATTTATAAGCAATATGGAGATAAGGCGATCGCAAAAGTTACAGAAAACCCTTATCAGCTAGCAGCCGACATCTACGGCATTGGTTTTCTGACTGCGGACAAGATAGCTCGGAATGTGGGAATTGCTTCTGATAGCCAATTTAGATACTGCGCGGGGCTAATCCACGCTTTGAGTGAAGCAGCGGAAGATGGTCACTGTTACTTGCCAGAACCGGAACTGATTGAGTCGGCAATCAAACTACTGACTACTGAATCTCACCAGCCCTCAGAATCTGGCATCGCTCAAACCATCAAAGACATGGCACTGAGGGATGACTTAATCAGGGAGAAAACCCCAGAGCAAACGCTGCTGTGCTACAAACCGACTTACTTTCACGCTGAGCAGAACCTAGCACAATTGATATCTGGGCGCTTAAGTCAGCCGATAGGACAAGACATACCTCGTGTTCGTGCTTGGCTTGAGCGTTTTACAAAAGCTCACAAGATTCAGCTTTCAGAACAGCAGCGGCAAGCAGTGGAGATAGCAGCTTATTCTCATGTCATGGTTTTGACAGGCGGCCCTGGTTGCGGTAAAACTTTCACCACTCACACCATCGTCAGCTTATGGAAAGCGATGGGGAAATCCATTGCTTTGGCTGCACCAACGGGGAGAGCTGCTCAAAGACTAAGTGAAATGACTGGACTAGAAGCGAAAACGATACATCGCTTGCTGGAATTTGAACCTAAGACAATGGGTTTTAAGTGCGACAACGAGAATCCTTTGCCACACACAGCAATAATTGCTGATGAAGCAAGTATGCTGGATTTATTCCTAGCGTACTCCTTGGTCAAAGCTGTAGCAGCAGGCGCACAGTTATTATTAGTCGGAGATATTGACCAGCTGCCCTCAGTAGGCCCCGGTCAGGTACTTGCCGACCTGATTAATTCTGGACGAGTGCCAGTGGTGCGGTTAACTCAGGTATTTAGGCAAGCCCAACAAAGTGCAGTTGTCGTCGCCGCGCACCAGATTAACCGAGGGCAGTATCCCACGATGGAGACAATTTCAGATAATCCTGTGTCTGATTGCCTGTGGCATGGTGGAGGATTTGAGCCGGAACATGGTGTACAAGCGATCTGCGAGTTGATAACAGACTTGATACCTCGCTTAGGGTTTAATCCAGCTACCGATGTGCAAGTGCTTTGTCCCATGACACGCGGAGCGCTCGGTACTCGCAACTTGAACAGGGTATTGCAGCAGCTAATTAACCCTCCCAGTCCTGACAAGGTTGAAATCACCAGGGGTGGTAGTTTAATGCGTGTAGGCGATCGCATAATTCAACTAACTAACGACTACAATCGGGAAGTATTCAACGGTGATTTGGGAATTATCAGTACCATTGATACCGTAGAGCAAGAAGTTGTGGTGCAGTATGGCGAGCGCAGTGTGATTTATGATTACGCAGACCTCAACGAAATCTCACTGGCATTCGCTACCACAATTCACAAAAGCCAAGGCTCAGAGTACCCAGTGGTGATACTGCCACTGTACATGCAACATTATATGATGCTCTCGCGCAACCTGTTCTATACTGGTTTAACTCGTGCCAAGAAGCTGGCAATTGTTATTGGTTCCAAAAAAGCAATATCCCTAGCTGTACGCTCTACCGATGACAGGCAGCGTTACACACGGTTGCAACAGAGGCTAATGTCATGAAATCTAAAGTCTAATCATAATGAAAATTCAAGTGTTCGGTAATCTATGGCAGCGAAGGACATTTTTCATGATGCAGTAAAGTGTTCTTTGGAGAAAGATAGTTAGCTAATTACAGAAGATCCTCTTTGCCTGTCGTAGCTTTTAGCTTTTCTTAGTGCCATTCCTCCTACACCCACAAACCAGTTACCTTACAGTCTTCAGACTCTCCACCGATGAAGTAAACATATCAGTGAAAATTGACATAACCGTGCGTTCCCGAATCTTAATATTCGTACTTACTCCCATCCCCGACTGCAACATAATATTGCGTCCTGAAACATTTAACTGCTGACTATTAAGTTGCACCTTCGCCGGGAATCTATAAAAGGGATAAATTTGATCTGGTGGTAAAGAATCAGAACCAATCCAAACTAATTTACCTTTAATATCTCCAAACTCGCTCAAGGGAAACGAATCAATTCTGACATCTACCGTCATTCCCTCCTTGACAAATCCAATATCTTTATTAGTGATATACACTTTTGCGATGAGTGTATCGTTAGGAACGACTTTGAGAATTGGTTCGCTGGAAGTTACCACAAATCCAGGACTATGGGCTTTTAGTTCAAAGATTGTCCCATCAACTGGGGCAATGAGTTCCTGATATTTCAAATTCATTTTTATTTGACTTAACTGACCATCAATGTCCGCAAGTTTTTTATTATTTTCTAGTATTGTTTTAGTCAGTTGAGAATCAATTTCGGCAATCTTTTTGTTATTTTCTGCAATCTGGGTTAGCCAATCTTTACGGGAAACAGCTACGGTATTTTGTAATTTGGCTTGTGCTTGACTTATGGCAGATTGCAGACGAAAGCGTTCTTGGCTCAGCTGGTCAATTTCACTTCGAGCATTTCTCACTTCTTCTTGTTGTTTGATATATTGAATTTGGGAAATAGCTCCATCTTTCATTAATAGAGTAAGTTTGTCCAAAATACCAATATTCATGGCTAAGGTGTCTTGAGTTGAAGCCAGTTTAATATCAGTTTGGTTAAGTTGGTGACTTAATTGGTTAATTTCCATCCTCGCAGCCATCACCCGTGCATGGAGTTCAGCTTGAGTTGATAATAAGCGTTCTCGTTGTTCTCTGGTGAGGCTACTGGTAAAAGCTGTGCCATTTAATTGGGCACGATATATTTGATTTTCTGCAACTAGAGCCGTTCGACTCTTAGTCAGGTCAAGCATGAGACTAGAAATTTTTACAGAGATAACATTAACAGCAGTATCACCTTGAATTTGAGCTTGATAAAATTGATTTTCCTGGACTAAAGACGAATGAATTTTATTTAAAGAATCAAGTTGAGCATTAGTAGTTGTTGGATCGAGGCTCAGCAGCTTTTCCCCTGCCTTAATGTGCTGTCCATCTTCAACATAAATTTCTTTGACTACACCACCAACAGGAAGCTGTATTTCTTTAACAGTACTAGAGGGTTCTAGTTTACCCTGTGCAGATACTGCTTCTTCAAACTGGGCAACGTTTGCCCAGATAATTGCACCAGTTGAGACACTTATCAAACCCCAAAGAATTGCTTGTGACCAAAAGCGAGATTGTTGAAAAATAACAGGCTGCTCAATTTTAGGAAGACTTCTTTGAGATGCAGGTGACGGAGATGGCGAAGGTGCGAAAGATGTGAGAAAGGATTTTGAAGAAGACCAATTTCTATGATTTTTAGATTTGTTATTGCCATTGTTAATAGTCATAATTGTAAATTTTTATGAGGCACTAATAAGTCTTTAGTCTTGTAATCAATAATTTGAACAATTGAGAGTAATGGGTATAAAGCTAATTAGTATTGCATTTACCTAATCTAAAAATAGATATCTTCTAGAATCTATATGCCACAAACCACTAAATACTCTTTAAGTCGGAAAAATGTAAAAACTTAAATATAAGGTTGAAGAGATAGTAACAAAGGAATCTTCTAATCAACAATAGATATGCAACTTTTGTGAACATTAAATTTTCGGACTTGAAGACTTTCCCTATAGGCGGGGATATAAAACCTGTTGTAAAATCGGATGATATGAATAACTCTATCTTAAGGATGATAGACAGAATATATTTTATTTATGTAGCCTACGTTTAGAATTTTTGTATTTCGAGGCTATTAATAAATGATGATGAAGAAGCCAATTCAGATATGGAAATTCGCTTCAGCATTAAACAAATCATGACAGTATAGATGATGAATTCGCTCCACATGGGAAAGATTATGAATCTTTACTTAGTTAAGAATATTGATTACACTATATAAATGCGCTCGACACTCCGACGTTTTAGGCAAACCTAAAAAACAGGTTTATTAAAGCAAATCAAATCAACATTTGCGGCTTATAAATCTTTGAGTATGGTGAGAAATAATGTTGTAGCGCACACCACGAATATCCATCACTCAGAGAGTTCTCGCCAATCGACTTTACATAAACGAACGAAATGTTGTAATGTGGAGATTAACGGCTTAGTTAGATGGGTTTTTCGTATCATTTTTGTAAATTAACTATGCCACTTAAGTATTGCTAGCAAAACGACGCGATCGCCTGGTTTTACTCCCTTGAAATTTCTGAAATTGAATAACGAATTTTTGAGATGTCTTAAAAATGTCTATTTCTCAAATAGACACAGAAGAAAACAGACTTCTCTAAAACTCGTATTAAACTGTTAAGCCGAAAAAATTACAGCACATTCACCCAAATAGACAGTCATCAGTCACAAGGGGTGCAAGGCCGCAGCGCCCGTACAGTCATTAGTCAATAGTAAGGAACATCAAATGAATAGCGAGTATCACTTCTCAAATTTAGTCGATGTACTCAGTTACAGGGCACGAAATCAATTTGACCAAACAGCGTATACATTTTTGAAGAGTGGAGAGACAGAAGCAGAAAAGTTGACATATGGAGAACTACATTTGCGCTCTCAAGCAATTGCTGCATCTCTCCAATCTCTGAATGCTGCTGGCGAACGTGCTTTACTACTTTATCAACCTGGTTTAGAATTCATCGCTGCCTTCTTAGGATGTTTATATGCTGGGGTAATTGCTGTTCCTGCCTATCCACCCAGACAAAATCAAAATTTATCTAGATTGCAAGCGATCGCCCAAGATGCCCAACCCAAGGTTATACTGACTTCTACATCTTTGTTCGATAAACTCCAGAATAGCTCCAAGCAAGAAAGTTTAGAAATTTCTGGATTGCATTGGCTAGCTACTGATAAATTGAGTAACGACCTAGCACAAGCATGGCAACCACAGGAACTATATTCCGATACCCTAGCTTTCCTCCAATACACCTCTGGTTCTACAGGCAATCCTAAAGGAGTCATGGTCAGTCATGGCAACCTGCTGCACAACTCAGTTACAATCCACAAATTATTCGGGCACACACCTAATAGCAAAGGCATGATTTGGTTACCTCCCTATCATGACATGGGGTTAATCGGTGGAATTTTACAACCTCTTTATGGTGGTGTCCCTGTTGTGCTGATGGCATCGGTAGACTTTCTCCAAAAGCCAATCCGATGGTTGCAAGCAATATCTCGCTACAAAGCTACAACTAGCGGCGGGCCAAATTTTGCTTATGACCTTTGCGTTCGTAAAGTGACTCCCGAACAACTAGAGAATCTCGATCTCAGCAGTTGGGAAGTTGCTTTTACCGGTGCCGAACCAGTCCGTGCCGAGACACTGGAAGAATTTGCTTCTACTTTTGCACCTTGTGGTTTTCGCAAAGAAGCATTTTACCCTTGCTACGGTATGGCAGAAACCACTCTCATAGTATCTGGAGGCGAGAAAACAGCTTTACCAATTACTTACAACATAGACGGAGCTGCATTAGAGCAAAATCGAATCGTCAAGGCTAAAAAGTCAGGCACAGATACCCGAAAAATTGTCGGTTGTGGACAAATTCCTCCAGATTATCAAGTGATTATTGTCAATCCCGAATCCTTAACAATCTGTACTCCTGAGCAAGTCGGAGAAATTTGGGTAGCTAGTTCAAGTGTTGCTCAAGGTTACTGGAATCGAACTGAGGAGACAGAGAAAGCTTTCGATGCCTATTTAGCAGATAGCCATCAAGGACCATTTCTTCGCACTGGAGATTTAGGATTTTTGCAAAATGGCGAATTGTTTATCACAGGGCGAATCAAAGATGTAATTATCATCAGAGGACAAAATCATTATCCCCAAGATATTGAACTGACTGTTGAGAAGAGCCATCCAGCCCTAAGAATCGGTTGTGGAGCTGCATTTTCCATAGACTTTAAGGGTTCTGAACGATTAGTTATTGTTCAAGAAGTAGAGCGGAGTTACTTACGGAAGTTAAACGTTCTAGAAGTTGTCGGCAGTATTAGACAAGCAGTAGTCGCACAACACGGACTAGAAATTTTTGCTACGGTTCTCGTCAAAACTGGAAGCATTCCCAAAACTTCCAGTGGTAAGATTCGCCGTCAAGCCTGTCGAAGCGCATTTCTTTCTGGAAGCTTAGATGTTGTAGAGGATTGGAGTGAAAATCCGCAGAATAAAGCTAAATTTATCCATCTCCAATCTGACGTTGATTCTGTTCTTCAGCAACTAACAACTACTAAACAATGATGAACAAGAATCCTACTCTAGAATAACTTGTTCATCCTAGAAACATACTCATTCATCCGAAGGACTAAACAATGACAATGCAGAATCTTGAAGTTAGTACCACATCAACAATTGCACCTCAGCAAATACCAACAGCAGCAGAAATTCAAACATGGATAGTTTCTTATATAGCTGAATTGCTAGAAGTAGATGCAGAAGAAATAGACGTGACAATACCTTTTGACCGCTACGGTTTAGATTCTTCAGCAGCAGTTGGTTTGACAGGCGATCTAGAAGACTGGTTGGGACGAGAAATCAATCCAACCCTACTGTATGATTACCCAACTGTTGAAGCTTTAGTTCAGCATTTAAACTCAGAACTCAAGAGTTAATCTTAATTTCAGTTTCTCAAGTTAAGCGCCAAAAAAATTAGAAAAAATAGTCTTCTCAGTAATACTTTTAGTGGAAAATTATGGTAACCTTCAACAAGGCTCTAGCTCCAAAACAATCTTCTACCTTGCCAAAACTACAGGAGCCAAGACACTTCCAACTCATCGAGAAAACTTATCAGAACAACGCTAAGTCAGACTATACCGAAAAAATTAGAGACTTAGGTAACGAATTTAGCTACGCTAACAACAGCAATTATTATTGGAGCAATCCTGAGCTTTCACTTTTGTATGGTACTCCCATTTATGATGCTGCTTCTACCTCACAAAAACTAGCTCTCAACCATCTGTATTGGGTCGGAAACTACAACCATACTGCTGTTAGTGAAGCAACTACAAGTATTTACAATATGGTAACGTCTGGTGTGTTTCGCGCTGTTGGTAATTATGAAACACTTTGTCGAGAACTAGATTTTGAAACCGAGCAAGAAAGCTACCATATTCGCACTTTTCAAAGAATTGGTTTCAAAACAAAAATGGCTATTGTCGGTAAAACCATATTGGGTAATTCTCTTTATGGTAAATCCGAGCAAGATAATAGTAGTTGGCAAAAACACTTAATTCCTCAGCCTCTGCGGGAGTTCTTCAACTCAAGCCAGGGGACTTCTCCCTTTGGGACATACCGAGACAATACCTTAAGCGCGATCGCTAAGACAATGCTGAGGGATAAAAAACAGTATTATTCTCAGTATTTGAAAGACTTAGAAGAAAAAGGCGAGCCGATTCCCGCACCATCAGATGGTCTTGGAGGGCGAATTGGACCGCGTTATTGGTTGAAATTCTTCACTATTCATTGGGGAACCTCGCCGTTTATGGCCTGTCAGTATTATTCCATGCGCTACACGGCTAATGCCATTCTCAAAAACCAAGAATATCCTTATGTGAGATATTACCGAGAATTAGAGCAAAAAGGCGAGTATATTCCAACCCCAACAGCCGTCTCCTACTATCACTTAATGGACGAAGCTTTCCATACGACAATTTCCCAAACAATTGCCAAAGAGATGTATAAGGATTTCCCGAAGCCAACTGCTTACGAGAAATTCATCTCTGGTTTGATAGTTTACATGACACAATGCAACCTTTTAAGCGGTCTGTCTGGAGTATTACCCGGTCGTTGTGTTGCTGATGACCCGATGCTAATGCTCTTTTACTACAAACTGTTAAAATCTCCTTTATTTGGGATGGAAACAAAAGAAGCGCTTGATTGGATGGAAAAGTCTTTCTGTCAAGAACACGAAGGTTTTCATGTAGGACTCAAATATCATCAAAGTCTCTTAGAATTGATGCAAAGATTATTCAGTCGCCTAGACTACCAATGGAAGATAAACCGTGAAATGAGCATCATGGCCGCAGGCGGCTCAATTAGTAAAGCACTGCAAAACAATCTCAAGACCTTTAAACAATTCTCCCAATCAGTTCTTAATCAGGAAACCTAGTGGTCTGTCCCATTAATTTTGAGGGGTTGGATAAATTTTTCATTTCTCTTCCTTCGCGTACTTCGTATCTTCGTAGTTCGTTCTTTTACCCATCAAATTTAATCCGATGAACTACAAGTAGTTAGTACAGTAAGGGCAAGTAGTGGGAGAGAAGAAGTAACCAACAATAACTCTCTTTTCTCCCTTTGCTTGTCACCATACAAAGTTCCTTTGGCGCATCACTAGACAATCAATTCTTACACTCAACAGTCATCACTAATCAATTGGGCAAATTATTTTGATGGAACCCATTGCAATTATTGGTATTGGTTGCCGTTTTCCCAAAGCGAAAAATCCTGAATCCTTCTGGCAGCTATTACGTAATGGTGTAGATGCCATCACAGAGGTACCACCAGAACGATGGGATATCAACGCCTTTTATGAACCACAGCCAGCTATCCCAGGAAAAATGAACACTCGTTGGGGTGGCTTTTTGGAACAGATTGATCGATTCGATCCCAGCTTTTTTGGCATTTCCGCGCGCGAAGCGGAGCATATGGATCCCCAACAAAGACTAGTATTAGAGGTAGCCTGGGAAGCTCTAGAAAATGCTGGTCTTGTTCCTGCAACTCTGGCTGGTAGTCAGACTGGGGTATTTATTGGCATCACCAATGCTGACTATCACAAACTTCTCTACAAAGACTCATACCGACTCAGTGCATACAGTGCTACAGGTACTACACCTTGTATTACTGCCAATCGTTTATCTTACGTACTGAATCTACGAGGCCCTAGTATTGCCATAGATACAGCTTGTTCCTCATCCTTAGTTGCAGTGCATTTAGCTTGTCAGAGTTTGCGGAATCGGGAATCCAATCTCTGCTTAGTTGGAGGAGTCAACCTGATGGTGTCTCCAGAGCCAACTATCACTTGCTCCCAAGCTCAGATGATGGCGGCTGACGGCCGCTGTAAGACTTTTGATGCTAGTGCTGATGGTTACGTCCGAGGAGAGGGCTGTGGCGTAATCGTGCTGAAACGTTTGGCAGATGCTTTGCACGATGGAGACAATATTCTAGCACTGATCAAAAGCTCTGCTGTTAACCAAGATGGCACGAGCAATGGACTAACAGCTCCGAATGGCCCTTCTCAACAAGCAGTGATTCGTCAAGCTTTGGAACTGGCGGGAGTGACTCCAGCGCAAATTAGCTATGTAGAAGCCCACGGCACCGGTACTTCTTTAGGAGATCCGATTGAGGTTAAATCCCTCAAAGCTGTACTGATGGAAGGACGTTCTTCAGACCAAACTTGTTGGATTGGTTCGCTCAAGACCAACATTGGTCATTCAGAAGGTGCAGCTGGTGTTGCTGGACTGATCAAGGTGGTCTTACAACTGCAACAAGGAGAAATTGCCCCTCACCTGCACTTAAAACAGCTTAATCCTTATATTTCCTTAGAAGGGACTCCCTTTTCTATACCGCTTGAGTGCCAGCCCTGGTCTTGTTCTAGTAGCCGCTTAGCTGGAGTCAGTGCTTTTAGCTTTGGTGGTACCAATTGCCACATCATTTTGGAAGAAGCTCCACTCTTAATACCTGCGATTAGTAAAGTCGATCGCCCGCGGCAGATTTTGACTTTATCTGCAAAAACTGCCCCAGCTTTAGTAGAACTCGCAAAAGAGTATGCAGATTTTCTAACGTCGCATCCAAAAGTATCGCTAGGGGATGTCTGCTTCACAGCCAAGACCAAGCGATCGCATTTCGAGCATCGCCTCGCTGTTGACAGTAAAACTACTGAACAGTTGTGTCAACAATTAAGTGCTTTTGCCGCTGGAGAACATACTTCTCATCTCGTTACGGGGCAAGTAAGCAAACGCAAGCCTCCCAAAATAGCATTTTTATTCACCGGTCAAGGGTCGCAATATCTAGGCATGGGTCGTCAACTATACGAAACCCAACCGACTTTTCGCCAAGCACTCGACCAATGCGCCGAAATTCTACATCCTTATCTCCAACAGCCTCTACTAGAAGTTCTTTATCCCCAAGAGGAACAGTCTTCACCATTAGATGAGACTGCCTACACCCAACCTGCTTTGTTTGCTCTGGAATATGCGCTATTTCGGTTATGGGAATCCTGGGGGATAAAGCCAGAGGCAGTCATGGGTCATAGCGTCGGTGAATATGCGGCTGCTTGTGTGGCAGGGGTATTTAGCTTAGAAGATGGTCTAAAACTGATTGCCGAACGCGCCCGTTTGATGCAAGCATTGCCCCAAGACGGCGAGATGCTAGTAGTTTTTGCAGACGAAGCCACAGTAGCCAAAATTATTCAACCCTATAGCCAAAACTTAGCGATCGCCGCGATTAACGGCCCCAAGAATATAGTAATTTCCGGTGCTACTCAGGCTGTAGAGGCAGTCAGTAAAATTTTAAAAGTACAAGCGATCGCATCGAAAAAGTTACGAGTTTCTCATGCCTTCCACTCTCCTTTAATGGAACCAATGCTCAAATTCTTTGAGCAAGTTGCCAAAGAAATTACTTACTCATCACCTCAAATAACCTTAATTTCCAACGTCACAGGTCAACCGATTGCAGACGAAATCGCTAACCCTGAGTATTGGTGTCGTCACATCCGGCAATCAGTAAACTTTGCCGCAAGTATGGAGGCGCTTTATCAAAAGGGATTCAAGGTATTTTTAGAGATTGGCCCCCAGCCGATACTATTGGGAATGGGTCGTTATTGCTTACCAGAAGGAGTGAGTGCTTGGCTTCCTAGTCTGCGTTCCGGGTGCGAAGATTGGCAGCAACTCCTGGAAAGTTTGGGGACATTGTATGTATCTGGGGTAGCAGTTGACTGGACTGGCTTTGATCGAGACTATCTCCGTCAGCAAATGGCATTGCCGACATATCCATTTCAGCGCCAGCGTTATTGGATGGAAAACTCTGAAAATGGGCATTTAACCCAACAAAATGTCCAAACGACTATTGTCAATCTCTTGCATCAGGGAGATTCTCAAAAGCTAGCCCAATATGTAAAAACTGCAACAGAACTCTCAGCACAAGAGATAGAATTACTGCCCAAGCTGTTAGAAGTATTGGTGAAACAACACCAACGGCAACTATCAACAGCATCAATCAAAGATTGGCTCTATGAAATTAAGTGGCAGCCAAAACCGCGCAAATTAACAGAAATCGGTTTACAGGAATCAGGTAGCTGGTTAATCTTGGCTGACATTGGAGGTGTAGGACAAGCCCTAGCCCATCTCTTACAAGAGCGCGGTCAAAGTAGTTTTTTGGTCTATGCTGGAGACACCTATCAAGTAAAAGAGCCAGGAACTTGGAGTTTGAATCCATCCAACCCCAGTCATTTTGAGCGACTATTGCAAGAGATAGCAGAAACTCGACATTTACCGTTAAGAGGAGTTGTTCACCTCTGGAGTTTAGACACAGGATTGATTGCAGAATTAACCACCTCTTCGCTAGAAAAGATTCAGATTCTTGGTTGTGGCAGTACTCTAAATCTAATACAAGCGATCGCCGCTCGTTCGTGGCATTTACCCCGTTTGTGGTTAGTGACGAGGGAGGCAGTACCAGGATTCTCGTCATCCTTGGGAGTCGCTCAAGCTTCTTTATGGGGGTTGGGAAAAGTTATTGCCTTGGAACATCCAGAATTCTGGGGAGGGCTAGTAGATTTAGCAGCCGATAACCCCGCAGATGCAGCAGTAAATCTGTTAACAGAGATTTTCGATTCTCAAGGGGAAAACCAGATAGCTTTTCGCCAAAAACAGCGCTATGTGGCTCGTCTAGGCACAAGCCAACTACCAGAAGCTCAAACCGTATCTCTGCAATACGATTGCACGTATCTAATTACTGGGGGATTAGGGGCACTAGGTCTAAAAGTCGCCCAGTGGATGGTAGAGCATGGGGCGCGAAACTTATTGCTCACCGGACGCACAGGGGCTTCGAGTCAAATACAAGAAGCGATCGCTTGCCTGGAGCATTTAGGAGCTAAAATTATTGTCGCTCGTGCTGATGTCGCCAATTATGACGATATGGCTAGGATGTTTGAGCAGATACAAACTGCAATGCCACCTCTACGCGGAATTATCCATACTGCTGGTGTCCTCGACGATGGCATTCTGCTGCAACAAGATTGGAACCGTTTTGTCAAAGTCATGTCTCCCAAGGTGAACGGCGCTTGGAATTTACATGTATTGAGCGAGGAGATACCGCTAGATTTCTTTATTTGTTTTTCTTCAGCCGCCTCATTGCTAGGCTCACCAGGCCAAGGAAATTATGCAGCGGCTAATGCCTTTATGGATGCTTTAGCTCACTATCGCCAAAATTTAGGTTTACCAGGATTAAGCATCAACTGGGGGCCCTGGGAAAACACTGGCATGGCTGCTAGCCTCGATAATCGCGATCGGGCGAGATTAGCTGCACAGGGAATGGAGTCCATACCGCTAGAGCAGGGAATGCAGATATTAGGAAATTTACTCACACCAAATGCTGCTCAAGTAGGAGTTTTGCCAATTAATTGGTCTAAATTTCTAGAAAAATTCCCGACAGCAGTACCGTCATTCCTGGAATCTTTCAAAGTAGGATCGGAACAACCAGCAACACAGCAACCAGCGTTTTTACAGCAATTAAAAGCTGCTCCTGCGAGCGATCGCCGCAACTTATTAATTACTCATATTTGCACTGAAGTTGCTAGACTTCTAGGGTTAGATTCGCCAGAGCAAGTAGATATTCAACAAGGTTTACTAGATTTAGGAATAGATTCGCTGATGGCTGTGGAGTTAAGAAAATTCCTCCAAAGCAGTTTAGGGTACTCAATTCCTGCAACTTTAGCCTTTGACTATCCCACAATTGCAGCCCTTGGAGATTATCTAGTTCGAGAAGTGATGAAGGCAGAATTTAGTGATGAATCTGCTACAACGCTGGATAACAGCAATCATCAACAGCCAAATGTAGTTGAGTCAAATTTAGATCGTTTATCGGACGGTGAGGCTGAAGCATTGTTGCTCAGTAAATTGGACAGCATGAGGTACTGATACGAATGGCACTAAGAAAAGCGCAAATCCTTAATTTGGTTGGCTTTTGGGTGTAAGGGTGTAGGGGTGTAGGGGTGTAAGGAAAAGAATTAAAACCAAGTAATCAGACTCGCAAAGCAACACTCTTCCCCTACACCCCACACCCCTATACCCCTACACCCAGCCATAGCAAGAGTTTCACGTTTTCGAGCGTGACATTCGGTACTGATACAGAAGAAGGCAGAAGGCAGAAGTTTTATCTCCCCCTGCTCCCTTGCCCCACTCCCCCAAATGAAGCAATGAATTTAAATTCAGAAGCAGAAAAGTCTGTATCTCCCATCAAGCGCGCACTACTAGCTTTGGACGATATGCAAGCCAAGCTTGATGCGATCGAGTATGCCAAGAAAGAACCAATAGCCATTATTGGTATGGGTTGCCGATTTCCTGGAGGAGCTGACAATCCAGAAGCATTCTGGCAACTGTTGCGTGACGGGGTTGATGCCATTACAGAAGTTCCGCCTGAGCGTTGGGATATTGAGAAATACTACGACCCAGATCCAGATACTCCTGGGAAAATATGTACTCGTAAAGGTGGTTTTTTGGCGCAAGTCGATGCCTTTAACCCTGAATTCTTCGGAATTTCCGCTCGTGAAGCAGTCAGTATGGACCCCCAGCAACGACTATTGCTAGAAGTTAGTTGGGAAGCTCTCGAAAATGCCAGTCAGCCACCAGAGAATTTGTATAACAGTTCCACTGGGGTATTTATCGGCATTTATCTTAATGACTACAGCAAAGTCATGTCCGCAGTCGGAGATCCAACCCAGATTGATGCTTTTAGTGCGATCGGTAACTCGTTAGCTGTAGCTGCTGGACGTTTATCTTATACTTTAGGGCTAAAAGGCCCGACTATGGCCATCGATACATCCTGTTCTTCTTCTTTAGTAACAGTGCATTTGGCTTGTCAGAGTTTGCGTTTAGGAGAATCTCATCTCGCTTTAGCTGGGGGAGTAGGTTTGAATCTGATGCCAGACACCAGTATTGCTCTCTCGAAATCGCGGATGCTCAATCCCAACGGTCGCTGTCAAACTTTTGACGCTGCTGCCAATGGCTTTGTCAAAGGAGAAGGATGCGGTGTTATCGTTCTCAAGCGCCTATCAGACGCTTTGGCTGACAAGGACAACATCTTGGCTGTGATTCGAGGTTCTGCGATTAATCACAATGGTCGTAGTAGTAGTTTGATTGCTCCTAACGGCCCATCTCAGCAAGCCGTAATTCGCCAAGCTTTAGAAAATGGTGGTGTAGAACCAAACCAAGTAGACTATGTAGAAGTTCAAGGTACGGGTACATCTGTCGGAGAACCAATTGAACTAGCAGCTTTAGGGACAGTTTTTGGCAATCGTCCTCAAGACCAACCCTTGGTAATTGGTTCGGTAAAAACTAACATTGGTCACTTAGAACCAGCTTCTGGGGTTGCGAGTTTAATTAAGGTCGCACTCGCTTTGCAACACGGTGAGATTCCACCGCATTTGCACTTTCAGCAACCCAATCCTTACGTCAACTGGGATGAATTACCAGTGAAAGTGCCGACAAAATTGATACCTTGGCCTGCTGGAAAACGGCTAGCGGGAGTGAATGCCTTTGGTTTTAGCGGTACTAACGCTTTTGTAGTTCTGGAAGCTGCTCCGGTTTCAGAACCAATAACAAAGTCAATAGAGCATCCAATGCACCTGTTGACTTTATCTGCCAAGACAGACGAGGCACTAGTTCAGTTAGCCGAGCGATATGAGAAGCACTTAACTGCCAACCCTGACTTAGACTTAGGAGATATTTGTTTTACTGCCAATAGCGGGCGATCGCACTTCCAACATCGGTTAAGTGTGGTAGCATCTTCATCTGCCGAACTCTGCGAAAAACTAGCAACTTTCTGTACTGGACGGGAAGCAGGAGTATTTCAGGCAAAGGCCACAGTTCCGCCCAAAATCGCTTTTTTGTTTACAGATCGAGGCTCGCAGTCTTTCAAAATAGGGCATCAACTCTACCAAACCCAACCAGAATTCCGGCAAGCTTTCGACCGCTGCAATGAGATTTTGCATCCCTATCTAGAACAATCTCTGCTGGAGATACTATATTCTGAACCAGAAACAAACCTTCCTTTCAATGAAATTGCTTACTACCAACCTGCTTTATTTACCTTAGAATACGCTCTCTTCCAGTTATGGAAATCCTGGGGCATAGAACCCACCGCAGTCATGGGTTACGGTGTGGGAGAATATGTTGCTGCTTGTGTAGCTGGAGTTTTCAGCTTAGAAGATGGCTTGAAGTTGCTGATGGAGTCCGTGTCAAGGGAGTTTGAGCGTATTGCCAAACAGGTAATCTACTCCCAACCACGAATTGCTTTAGTTTCTTCTGTGACTGGTGAATTAATTACTACCCAAGTAGCTACTCCCGAATATTGGTGCTATCTAGTGCGACAACCTGTGAGTTTTGCCGCCAGCATGGATACTCTAGCTCAACAGGGGTACGAAATATTAGTGGAAGTTGGATTTGCAGACAAGCGATCGCAACCCTTGTCTAAGACAGAAAAAGTTTGTCTCACTAGTCTGCATTCAGAGAAAGATGAATGGCAACAGTTACTCGAAAGCTTAGCGACTTTATATGTGCGTGGGGCAAAAATAAACTGGTTAAATTTTGATCGGTACTACTTGCGTCAACGCATACAACTACCAACTTACCCTTGGCAGCGAAAACGCTATTGGTTTGGGGATGGTAATTATACAAACAGAAAAGTTGAAAGCTTCTCTCAAAATAATGGACAGTCCTCTATGGTGAAATTTCTTGGTCAGTTGAATATTAAACAACTGATCGAGCAGTTAGAAATTAAGCAAGAACTCTCGCAAGAGGAGTTGAATTTACTGCCTGGGCTGTTTGAGTTATTAACAAAACAATATCAGCCACAAACCGAAGTTTCTCAATCAAAGGCAGCGTCAATGCAGCAAATTAATCCCAAATTGCTGACAGCGACAGATATTCAAGCTTGGCTGGTCGTTCAAATTGCCAAAGAACTCGGAGTTAAACCCGAAGAGATCAATGTCCGAGTACCTTTCGACAGCTACGGTTTAGATTCAGTGCTAGCTATCGGCATTGCTAGCGCAGGCAAACAATTTTTAGGACTTGATGTGTCTCCGCTTCTGCTAGTACATTATCCCACTATTGAGTCGCTTTCACAGCATTTAGCCAAACAATTAGAAGCTTCTGAATCAGAAATGTTTGAATTTTAAAGCCAAAGCTGTTCTAGAAAAACTATAGAAAAAGAGAGATTCTGAATCTATGAACGTATCTGAGATTGTAGAAAATCTGACGCAACAAGGTGTTCAGTTGTGGGCTGATGATGGTAAACTCAAAATTAATTCTCCAAAGGGATTACTCACACCAGAATTACGCACAGAGCTAGCCGAACGCAAAACAGAAATTTTGTCGTTTCTGCAAACAAGTAACGGAACCACTAGCAATCGTTCTGCAAGGAAAACTCAAGACCTTAGTTTGCAGACAATTGGTCGGTTAATTGGAGGTTATTGCCGTAAAGTTACAGGTTTTATTCCTCCCGTTATCGAGCCAAAAGTTATGGCACAGAAGCTAAAAGTAACTTTTAAACCTTTGCCCAATGGATACAAAGAAGACACAATTTTGCAGTTTAGAGAACAGTTGGAAGCTAAGCTGCGAGATAATGAAGTTCAGATTCTACCTTGGGAGGAGGCAACTAAAGAGTTTAATTATGAAATTACGATTCCTTTTATAAATTGGAAAAAAAATATTACAACTAGAGTCGTCAAAGCTAGTGTTAATGCCTTATTTTATGTTGAAAAAAGTCCTTCTTTACTTGACAGAGTTAAAATATTTGTAGTAGAAATATTCTATCGAATATATTCTGTAATGATTCTCAAAAATCGGCAGATATCTGCATCGAAAATTATGCAGCTTATCAGTTGGTCTGAAGAGAATATTCAACCGCTTGAAGACCCCACAAATACTCAAGCGATCGCTTTAACGCAACTCAATCAAAAGTTTATCGATCCAAAAATCCCTTATCAACAGAAAATTCCTATCGGTATCAATACTCTCATCAAAACATTTTCTGAAATTGTCATTGGGATTTCCTCTACAAAGATTTCTATTCTCAATATGAATCTCTCAGACTCGGTATTTCCAGTAGAGTCAATTGATGAATTTGTTCGTAAGTCTTTGATACCTAAAATTTATGTACCAATTCAACCATTGCCTCTGAGTCGATTTGAGGTTGGTGAATACGAGCCACAAATGTCTATCTATGCAAAACAATTAGTTAGATTGGGTCAAGAGTTGACATCAACAAATTTACTGCCTTCTGGTTTTAAATTTAATGATGCGATCAAAAGAAAGTCCCACCGAGATATTGTAGACTGGATGGCAAATGGTAGAACAGGCGTTTCTTATGGTTTTGTTGCTTACGCCGAACCGCCACAATATATAGGTGTGGTAGAAATATCTGAAAGCGAGTGGGAAAGTCTGTTTTCTATTGAAGGATTTAGTCCTGATGAACTGCGTCAGAACGAAATCGGTAGAAGGTATATCAAAACCAGGATTGGGGAAAAACACGTTTTTAAACAGTTACCAGATATCTGGCTGATTAGTTCTCGTTCAGGTTCCAATAAAACAAACTTGAATATAGAAACCGACGTGTTGCGAATTGGGTTACAAGATAGGTTATTACTCGAATTACCAAAAGGCATCGATCCAGTAGTCGGCGATATCAAACCCTCTTATGATATCTATGTCATGGTTGCGATCGCATTAGGTGCTGCTTTGTACGCACCAGAACTGATTAAAAATGGGATGCCAATGGTTCATTTTCATGGCTATCCATCAATTCAGTGGTTTAAAGATAATAACGAGTATTGCACTGGAGTCCACAATCCGTCAGTCCCTTGCGGAACCTATGAATCAGGAGTCTTCAACTTTTTAGGTATATACAACTTAGCGAACAAATATGGCAGCAATATTTCTCTAGCCAGTCTGATCGAGCCAGATCATGGCACAAATATTATCGCCTCAGACTTAGAGTATCTAATTTCCAGAATCAAAACAGGAGTTGAACAGGGACAAATCGAGTTAGGTGGCAAGCATTTCCCTTCCCTCAAAGTGGGGATTGGGGAACTTAAGGCCCCCTCTGGGAATTAGGGACAATGGGGACAAGGAAGACGCGGGGACGCGGAAAATAACAACTGACAACCGACCATTGTACAGACGCGATTAATCGCGTCTCTAACAACTGACAACCAACTCTTAACTCAGCACTAGAATTATGACAATTATTGCAGGTCAGACGGTACTTTTGACAGGTGCATCACGCGGTATTGGAATGTTTATTGCTCGTGCTTTAGCAAAAGAAAAGGCAACCATAGTTGGTGTTTCGCGATCGCAAGAAGGGTTGGATAAAGTATCTGCTGAAGTCAAAGCTTTAGGAGGTAAGTGGATTGGCATTCCCTTTGACATAAGTAAGCTAGAAGATTTACCAATCCTTATTCAGCAAATCAATCACCTTGCAGGTTCCATTGATGTTTTAATCAACAACGCCGGTCTAGAAATATACAAAAAGTTTCAAGATTACTCCATAGCAGAGATGCAGTCTGTATTAACGGTAAACTTAATGTCTGCAATGGAATTATGTCGTTTGCTACTGCCAACAATGTTACGCCAGAGAAGAGGTCATATTGTTAATATCGCTTCTCTGGCTGGTAAAAAGGGATCTCCCTATGACAGCATTTATTCTGCTAGTAAAGCTGGTTTGCTGATGTGGGGTGATTCTCTCAGACAAGAACTAGTGGATACTGGTGTAAAGGTTTCGGCCATTTGTCCGGGATATATTTCTGGTCAAGGAATGTTTGCTGATACTGGCGTACCTGCACCAAGGTTAGCGGGTATATCTAAGACAGCAGATGTGGCTAATGCAGTTATACGGGCTATTCAGCAAAACCAGGTGGAAGCGATCGTCAATCAAGATCCCATAATAGCAGGTATGACAAAGCTATTAATGGCACTGTGGCAAATTTTTCCACGATTTGGAGATACAGTTTACCAGTGGATGGGAGTCGCTAAACTCAATCAACTACGCATCGAAAATCAAATGCAAGTTGGGTTTGAGCCTAGTGGGAATAGATCAATAGTTACCGCGAAAATAGACAAATGAATAAAGCCTATTAAATGAGTAGGCTGACCTACTTGTAAAAGATTGTCCCTAACTAAAATAAAAAGCAAATGGAAAAAGAAAGCCATGAAGAAAGTATATTTGATGATTTATGATTTAGGCGGAGGTCATCGCAGCACTGCCAATGCTTTACAAAAAATTATCGAGAAACGGAATTTGCCTTGGGAAATTCATATAGTCGATGCTTTTAAAGAAATCATTGGGATGACTGCTCCACAGGATGTTTATAATAATCTGATACTCAAAAAAAACTGGGCAAAAATTATTAGTGAGCCTTTATTGGTTCCCTTGTTTAAGTTACAAATACGCCTTTGGCATTTTGCTTGGTTAGCACGTTTTAAAAAATACTGGCAGCAGCATCAGCCTGATATAGTAGTTTCATTGCTGCCATATATCAATCGGCTACTTTATGAAAGTTTACAGGCAGTATCACCCAATATACCCTTTGTTACGCTTCCTATAGATTTTGTAGATTGTCCTCCTAACTTTTGGATAGAATCGCAAAAGCAATTCTTAATTTGTCCCACTGAACAGATGGTTGAACAAGCTCAAAAATTAGGTTATAAGAAAGAGCAAATTTACCCTATTTCAGGAATGGTAATTAACCCTCAAATTTACGAACACATTACTGTAAATCGTCAAGTTGAGAGACAACGTTTAGGTTTAGAACCGAATTTACCCACAGCATTAATCATGTTTGGTGGTTACGGCTCAAATGCAATGATAGAGATTGCCCAGTGTCTAGAACAATCGTCGTTAAAGATACAGCTTATTTTTATCTGTGGACGTAATGAAAAACTAGCAAACATTCTGCGCCACAGTCAAAGTCGCTTGCCTCGGTACGTTGAAAATTTTACCAATGAAATTCCTTACTATATGTATTTATCTGATTTCTTCATTGGTAAACCAGGCCCTGGTAGTCTGAGCGAAGCTGTGGCAATGAAACTGCCAGTAATTACAGAATGCAATGCCTTGACACTGTTTCAGGAACGGGCTAGCACTCAGTGGCTTGTGAATCATGAATTTGGCATTGTAGTCGATCATTTTCGCGATATAAAAACAGCCGTGGCAGAGCTAATTCAACCTGAAAACTTGGCTCGCTATCGGTCTAATGTCGCAGCTTACAAAAATCGGGCTGTATTTGAAGTTGCTGATATTTTGGAAAGCATTATTAAAAACCCCTTCTCATCAGTTACCCTTTCTCCAAACGTTGACATTTGTAATCAATTATCCTCAACCGTTTAATTTATGTTTAAAACACTGTGCTTAGCTGCTTACCTTCCATAAGTATTCAGTGGAAGTTGTTCAGCAATAAGTGTAAAGCAAAAAATCATGAAGAAAATAGTATGTGTAACTGGGGGAAGCGGTGGTATCGGTCAAAACTTATTGAAACATCTATTAGAGAGCTTTTACGTCAAGGCTCTTTTTAGAAAAGAAAATACTACAACTGATGAATGGAAGAAGCGAGGATGTCAAATTATATTGGGCGATTTAAGAAATGAAGAATCGCTTATGCAGTTAGTGGCTGGAACTGAATTTGTTTTTCATTGTGCGGCACTTACTGGTAGTTTGTCTTCAGAACAAGCACATGAAGTTAATGTGGAAGGAACTCGGAGGCTGGCACAAGCTGCTGTAAAGTCAGGTTGTCAAAGATTTATCCATATAAGCTCTATAGCTGTATATAGTAGTACCCCAAATCCAGAGAAAGTCTACACAGAAGAGCTTACAACTATTGAATATCCAACAATGGAGTTATACTGCCTGACAAAGTTGCGTGCTGAAACAGTGCTCAAGGAAGTAGCGAAAAAGCACAATTTAGAATACGTAATCTTGCGTCCCACCTGTGTTTATGGGCCAGCAATAAATTCATATACTATGACACCTCTAAATATAATTCAAAAAGGGTTACCAATTATATTCGGAGATGGAGAAGGACTGCTGGATGTTGTATATGTAGATGATGTCGTCAGAGCTATACTTTTAGCAGCTCGCTCTACAAAAGCTAATGGAGAAATATTCAATATAGGAGGAGAGAGCATAACATGTAAAGAACTTTATTCTTATTATGGTCGGATGCTACAACGGTCTATTCAACATATTTCCAAGGAAATGGCGAATGTTGTGGCGAGTGTCGCCAGCATTCATAAAGAATTGGGAAAAAGTTTAAAGTGGTATTTTGAACTTCATGAAAAATCAGAAAAATATCCATCTACAAAAGCAAAGGAACTATTAGGTTATACTCCACAAGTTCCTCTTATAATAGGTATGTTAAAGACGGAATTTTGGCTTCGGACTGAGCATTATGTTCCTGCAAAACGTCATGCTTTTCAAGGTGCAGTTCCACTCTACAGTTTTTATCCTTACGTAGTACTTCACCCTACTACAGAAGAAGAAATAGTCCAGATAATTCAAGAAGCAGTACAACAAGGTCTGAAAGTTAGAGCTATAGGTTCTCTACACTCTCTTGCTCCTGTACCATCAACAGATGGTGTGTGCATAGTTCTCGATAAATACAAAAATCTTGTTAAGATTGAAGGTTCCCTTGTAACCGTACAAGCAGGAATAAAGATTTGGGAACTTAATGAAATTTTGGCAAAACATAACTTAGCATTACCAATACTTGGAGCAATCGATAAACAAACAGTATCTGGAGCTATTTCTACAGGTACTCATGGTAGTTCCCTCCACTATAAAAGTCTCAGTAGTTACGTTCGTACTTTAAGGATCGTTCGAGCGGATGGAAGTGTTTTACAAGTCGATTGCTCGCAAGAGATATTTCATGCAATAGTTATTTCAATGGGATTGTTTGGAATTATCTCCACTGTAACATTCAACTGTGTTCCAGCATTTTATTTAAAATCTAAAAATTATCCTATGTCGATGGATTCTCTACTTCAGAGATTTCACGAAATTCATCAAAACAATCAGCATGTAGACATAAAGTACGCACCCATTACAGATAATGCCCAGGTATTATTAATAAATGCAGATGTGGAAGCGGTAAAGCAGCATGGAGAATGGAATCCTATTGTACAGACGAAACTAAAACGGATGGTAGAAAAATTCGCTACTAAATTAATGCTGCGTCTTTTTCGTTCTGGCAGATTTAATTGGCTTCAACAATGGAGTATACAACAACATGAAAGAACATTATACGCTTGCCCATCCGGTAGAAGCGATTTTGTATTAACTCATTTTGAACCCATGCTTGACGATCCAATTTCCATGCATGAGATGGAGATTGCCATTCCATATATACAAGCAACTGCTGCACTCACCGTCCTCCGAAATCATTTTCATCAAACCCAGAAATACCCCAACACTTACATCCATATTCGTTGTGCTGCTAAAGAAGATTTCTGGTTAAGTCCTGCCTATAAACAAGATATCTGTTGGTTAGGATTTTGGGAATATCCTTACTCAGGTGATTTTTTTGAGGAAATAATTGAATTACTTCGGCCATTTCATTTTCGTTGTCATTGGGGTAAACACATATCAGCGGATCGAGAATATCTAAAGCAACAATATGAAAAATGGGATGATTTCATTCAATTACACCAAGAGTTAGATCCAAATGGCATTTTCAACAATCCTTATCTTGACAAATTTTTTAATCCTTAACCCTCTCTTAACTCATTAAGTTTCGCGTAAAATCAGGTAGCTATTTCGTTAATTTGATGATGTTCTGAACGTTTTTCTTCCTCTGTATTGAATTAAAGCGCAAACAATCATTTATATGATTAATCCAAATGCAAAGCAGGAGCGTAAAATAATGAGAAATATAGCAGGTAAAACAGTAGTTTTGACTGGTGCTTCAGGTGGGATTGGAGTATACATTGCCCGTGCTTTAGCAAAAGAGCAGGTAAACTTAGTCAGTATTTCTCGTTCTCAGCAGGGACTAGATCGGATATGTGCTGAAATCAAAGCTACAGGTAGTAAAGGGATAAGTATTTCATTTGACATTCAAAAATTAGAAGAATTACCACTGCTAGTAGAGAAAATTACCAAATTTGCAGGTCACATCGATATTTTGATTAATAATGCTGCAATAGAAAAATTCCGGTCTTTTCATGATTACTCATTACAAGATATCCAATCCATATTGACGACTAATCTGCTGGCAGCAATGGAATTAACACGTTTAGTACTGCCAAGTATGTTAGGTCGCAATAACGGTCACATTGTGAATATTGCCTCTGGATCTGGCAAGAAGGGAGCGCCTTACAACAGCATTTACTCAGCTAGTAAAGCTGGTTTGATTATGTGGTCAGATGCGATACGGCAGGAATTAGCTGATACCAATATAGGGGTTTCAGCGATTTGTCCTGGATATACGGATGCAGGAATGTTTCGTGCGCTTGGGGTTTCAGCGCCCAATGGAATGCGTGTTGCTCAACCAACGGAAGTGGCAAATGCAGTACTTCAATCTATTAAACAAAACCAAAAAGAAGTGATACTCGATGGAACTAGTTCCAAAATCTTCTCTGCAATTACACAACTATCTCCACAGTTTGGAGATAGGATTTTTCGACAGCTTGGTGTGGTAAATCTGAACCAAAACTGTGCAAAAAAGCAAATGCAAGCTGAGAATATTGTAAAAAATTAAGTTGAACTCAAGTTCCTTACTTGGTTAATACACAACTTACTTTAAAAACAAAGCAAAATGGTTAACAAGCATTACGATGTCATCATTATTGGTACGGGTGCAGGTGGTGGAACTTTAGCACGTGTTTTAGCACCCAGTGGCAAGAAAGTTTTGGTTTTAGAGCGAGGTACTTTTCTTCCCAAAGAAAAAGCAAATTGGAACCCTAAAGAAGTCGAACGAAAAAAGTGCTATCAAACTTCTGAAGTGTGGTTTGACAAACAAGGCAGACCAGTCCATCCATACACACACTATTACGTTGGCGGCAACACCAAATTTTATGGTAGCGCGCTGTACAGATTTCGCGAGCGAGATTTTGAACAAGTCATTCATAAAGATGGTATTTCTCCAGAATGGCCATTGAAGTATCGAGATTTTGTGCCTTACTACGCTCAGGCTGAAAGACTCTATGACGTACACGGTCAGCGAGGTCTTGATCCGACCGAACCTCCATGCAATGAAGATTATCCCTTTCCACCAATCAGCCATGAACCCTACATGCAACGAATCCATGATGCTCTCAAGAATAAGGGCTTTCATCCCTCTTATCAGCCGCTTGGTATCAAGCTAAATGAAGTGAATCGTTTTTTAAGCGCTTGTATTCGTTGTAATACTTGCGATGGCTTTCCATGTTTTATCAATGCCAAAGCTGATGCTGACATTAACTGTGTACGTCCAGCAATGCTATATCCCAATCTGACTTTGATAACCGAAGCAAAAGTTTTGCGTCTGCATATGAGTGCATCGGGTCGTGAGGTCACGGTTGTGGAAGCTGAAATCGGAGGTCAGCGTCAAATGTTCTCTGGGAATATAGTTGTTGTTGCATGTGGTGCAATTAATTCAGCAGTATTGTTGCTCAGATCGGCTAATGACCAGCATCCGAATGGATTAGCCAATAGTTCTGATTTGGTAGGACGTTATTACATGATGCATAAGATGGCATCGGTTGCAGTTATGAGCATAAAATCCAATCCGATAGCTTATCCCAAAACGCTTTCTATCAATGATTTTTATTGGGGAGAGAAAGATTTTGCTTACCCAATGGGAAACGTGCAGTCGCTCGGCACTATTTCTGAAGATAGAGCTGCTTTGAATGGACCACCTTTTATACCCAAAATAATGTATAGGGCAATAAACAATCGTGCTGTTGCTTGGTTCCTGATTACTGAAGACTTGCCAGATCCCAACAATCGAGTGCGTATTAAGGATGAGAAAATTTTTCTCGATTATACTAATAACAATGAAGAAGCATTTAATCGCTTAATCAATCGCTGGAATCAAGTATTAAAGTCTATTGAGCCATTTTCATTTTATGTGACTACAAAAGTCTCTTTGGAAGCCGTTGGTCATCAATGTGGTACGTGCCGTTTTGGAGAAGATCCCAAAACTTCTGTACTCGATCTAAATTGTCGCACCCATGATGTTGATAACCTTTACATTGTTGATGGTAGTTTTTTCCCATCCAGTGCGGCTTTGAACCCAACGCTAACGATTATAGCGAACGCTTTGCGGGTCGGAGAGCATCTGCTTGCAAGACTGAATTGTGATGTACAAGGCTACCAACTTCAAACGGGACAGGCTGCTTAAGATAAGATTTCAAATTCCAGATGATGCTTTGCGTCCGGTTCAGGTTTTTCCTGACACTTAACACCATAGGAATAAAAAAAATAACATCTACTAAACAACAGTAAGTAGATAGGAGCTTATGGAAATGCGATCGCCATCATATCTAAAAAAAAAGATATTGATTAATATTATCGTCGGCAAGGGTGGTGGAGGGCATTATGCTACGTATAATGCGCTACGTTCAATCATTGAGCGGCAAAAACTACCTTGGCATCTCAATGTAACCGATATAGACGAAATAGCAGATAGCTTATCAGAACGAAAAAAGACAGCGAATGCCTATAAGTTATTGGGATTTTCTGGACATGAATTGTACAATCTGATGCTGAAAAGTGGCTGGACATGGATTTGGCCTCTGAAGATGCGCCTTTCTCAACTACTTCTCAGATTAAATTACGATCTTGGTGTCAGATTTTTTGAGAACTACTGGCGCGAACAACAGCCAGATTTAGTAATTTCTCTAGTAACTATGTGTAATAAAGGACTAGGGGAAAGTTTGCAGAGGGTACAGCCAGGTACGCCTTTAGTGACAATTATGATAGATTTTGCTGATTTTCCGCCTGCGTTTTGGATAGAACCAAAAACAGACAATTATGTGGTTTGTGGAACTGAAAAAGCAGTTGAGCAAGCTCGCGATCTGGGAGTGAAACCAGAGCGGATTATCAAAACTTCGGGAATGGTAATTCACCCTCGTTTTTACGAACCTATGTGTAGCGATCGCCGTATTGAGAGGCAACGTTTGGGTTTAGACCCAGACTGTCCCACTGGAATTGTATTATTCGGTGGTCATGGCTCCAAAGTAATGCTAGAAATTGCCAAGCGTCTGGAGTGTTTTCAACAAAAACTTCAACTGATCTTTCTGTGCGGACGCAATCAAGAACTAGCTTTGGCTCTACGGGAGAATCCAGGTATGCAGAAGAGGTTTGTTACCACCTTTACTGAAGATATACCTTACTATATGCATCTTGCCGATTTTTTTATTGGTAAACCAGGTCCGGGTAGCATCAGCGAGGCGTTAGTGATGAAGCTACCAGTAATTGTGGAACGTAATTTTGCCACACTCATACACGAACGATACAACACAGACTGGATTCAACAGCAGGAAGTAGGTTTAGTTATCCCCAGTTTTCGGAATATTGCTGTTGCAGTTGAGCAGTTTCTTCAGCCGGAAAATTTTGCTCGTTACCGTGCGAATGTTGCTGCTGTAGATAATCGAGCGGTGTTTGAAATTCCTGATATCTTGCAAAAGATTCTTGCTACTAGCTATAAGACAACAGTGGCAGAAGCTCTTGAGCCGAGGTTGTAAAAGCGATGAATCAAGCTCGTGTGAAAGCTATGATACTGGCGGCGATGTGTTTCGCCCTCTTTATGTCCTATCTCGACGACACCGTTGTGAATTTAGCACTCCCCAAGATTCAGATCGATTTGGGCGCTGGTGTGTCAGGATTGCAGTGGATTCTCAATGCCTACACTCTGCCCGCAGCTAGTCTGGTGCTGACGAGTGGCACACTAGGAGATATTTATGGGCGCAAGCGAATCTTTCTTACAGGACTGGTCATTTTCACGATCGCCTCCGCAGTTTGTGGTCTGGCCCCCAATTTGAGTATTTTGATTGCTGGGCGAACTTTTCAAGGAATTGGTGCTGCTGCCCTAGTGCCCAGTTCTCTTGCTATCGTCGCTGATACCTTCTCTCACCCAAAGCAGAAAATGAAAGCGATCGCTATCTGGTCTGCAATATCAGGACTTGCTCTGGTTGCTGGCCCGATGTTAGGCGGACTACTTGTGGATCTTTTGGGGTGGCAGAGCGTTTTCTTTCTGAATGTACCACTCGGCGCGATCGCTTTTTGCGTGACCTCCTGTGTTGTTAAAGAAGTTGCAAATCCGAGCAAGCAGAGTATAGATGTACCAGGGTTATTGCTGAGTATCATCTTGCTGGCTTCACTTACCTATGCACTGACCGAGAGTAATGCTGAGGCGTGGCAATCACCACTTACTATCTGTCTGTTGCTATTCACTGGATTGAGCTTTCTAGTATTTTTGCTTGTTGAGTCCCGCAGCAGCCACCCGATGCTGCCACTAAAATTGTTTAAAAACTCAACTTTTGCTGTAGTTAATGTCGTTCAGGTTTTAATATTCTTCACCATCATCAGTTTGTTGTTCATTTTCAGCTTGTTCTTGCAGCAACTGCAAGGGTATTCGGCAGCAGCAGCGGGTCTGCGCTTCCTACCGATGAATGCAGCTTTTGTCATCGCATCGCTGGTTTCTGGATGGTTTGCTGCTCAGCTAGGGTGGCGCTTTACAGTCACTACAGGATTGATAGTGGCGAGCTTGGCGACATTTTCGTTTATCAGAATTAGTAGCAATACCGAATATGCAGCAATCTGGTGGAACCTTGTTCTCTGTGGCTTCGGTAGTGGCTTGACAATCGCGCCCTTAACAGCAGCAGCAATGAGTTCTGCACCTAGGGCACAAGCGGGAATTGCTTCAGCAGTACTCAACACCAGTGCCCGTCTCGGTGGTGTCTTGGGAATTTCTCTACAGGGAACAATTTTTACACAACGGCTAGCCTCAGACTTGAAGCGATCGCTCTCTGCTTGGAATTTACCTTCAAACCTCCAAGACACAGTCATTACCTATGCTTTGCATGGTGGAACTCAATTCCCTATTAACCTCCCAGCCAGCATCACTCCCTCTGCTTTGCATCAAATCATGAGTAATGCATTCATCTCTGGTCTCCACGCAGTTGTGCTAGTGGCTAGCTTTGCCCTGCTAGCAGGAGCATTTTTGATTTTGGCATTTGTAGGGTTAACTGCAAACGAAGCTACTAAAAAAGTCGAAAAAATTTAAATCAGTCAAAGAACTTAAATAAAATGGATCAGCAATTTCTCATTTCATTATGGACTCCTGGCAGCGATATAGTCACCGGAGATCCCGAAGCCAACTTTGAAGGCATTTTCGGTCGTGCTGGAAATGATGTTATTTATGGTTACGATCCTGGTGCAAGTAATGTTGGTAGGCAAGATATTGATGTTTTGTTTGGTGACATATTTGATAACTCTGCACAAGAATTTCAAACTATAACTGATATCACCCAAGGTAATTTACTATCAATACTAAATAACAAAATACCATCGGTTGGGTCAGACAGATTTGTTCTTGGAGATGCAAATCAGTCCTACTATACAGATAATAGTGGTAACCCCTACAATTTAATTACAACCAACACCCTTGGTTTTAACGAGTTTGCTGTAATTTATGATTTCGATCCAAATAGTGACACCATACAGCTGCACGGTAAACCGGAAGATTATTCATTAGTAGCAATTAATGGATTAGAAATCTCAGGACTCAACCAACCTTTAATTGGAAAGGCGATCTTTTCTCTGCAACAGGGAACACCTGACTTGGTTGCTTTTCTGATTTCACCTCCTGAAGCAGATTTAAATCTACAGGACAAATATTTTCAGTTTGTTGATACAAAATCAGAAACAAAACTAGCGCCAGAAAAGATTGGGCAATGGGGGAGTATCGGTATCGATTTCAGTTATGATACTGCTGTCGATCCTGCGGGTAATGTATATTTCACAGGCTCTACCAGCGGTTCTTTGCAAGGACCCAATCAAGGTTTGACAGATGCCTGGGTAGCTAAGTATGACAACAATGGCAATCGATTGTGGGGTAAGCAGATTGGTTCTGCCGATGCTGACATAGCCTATGCCCTCGCCACAGATAAGGACGGTAACTTCTACCTAGCGGGAACCACGGGGGGCGATTTATTTTCAACCAAGCAATCAGAATATCAAGATGCTTGGCTAGCTAAGTATGACAACAATGGAAATCTGTTGTGGGGTAAGCAGTTTAGAGCTGATTTAACTGCTTATTCTAATCCTGCCTTTGGTCTTGATGTAGATGAACAAGGCAACATCTACTTATCGGGATTAGGAATTAAAAACAATGAAAGAACAGACATCTTCAGTTTTGCTGTTCAAGATGATACTTGGGTAACTAAGTTCGACAGTAATGGTAACCAAAAGTCGTTTACGCTGATTGGAAGTTATTATTTTGACGAATCTTATGACCTTGCCATCGATCGCAATGGTAACACCTACGTTACAGGATGGAGTCAAGGCTTAGTCCAAGAGTCAGATCCGTCTCGACAGCTTTTGAAGTACGATGCCTGGTTGGCAAAGGTGGATACCAGCGGTCAAGTGGCGTGGATTCAACAGTTTGGCAGTCAAAATCAAGGTATTGACTATTCATGGGGTGTTGCAACTGACAGCCAAAACAACATCTACGTTAAAGGATGGACTACAGGAGATTTAGGAGGAACAAATCAAGGGTCTTATGATATTTGGTTGGCTAAGTATTCTCCTGATGGTAACCAACAATGGGTACGTCAGTTTGGTACTAGCGGCGATGATGGTTCCTACGTGAAGGGTCTAGCAGTCGACTCAAATAACAATATCTATTTAACTGGATACACCAACGGTAACTTAGGAGGTGTGAATGCTGGGGATTTCGATAGTTGGGTAGCTTCTTATGACTCTAATGGTAACCAACGTTGGATTCAACAGTTTGGATCTGCACAACTTGACTACGGTACAGATGTTAGTGTTGACAATGCTGGTAATATCTTCGCTACAGGATTTACTGAAGGCTCTCTTGGTGGGATTAATGCAGGAGCAATGGATAGTTGGATAGCTAAGCTCGATGCTAATACAGGCACTCTGCTAACATTTAATCCATCCTTCTCTCCAGAAATCAATCCAGTTGTTGGTACTGCCAACAGCGATCGCCTACTCGGTACTGTTGGCAAAGATCAAATTAATGGAGAGGATGGCAGTGATGTCATTGATGGCAAAGAGAGTAATGACCTGCTGATTGGCGGCTCTGGTAATGACACGCTTGTTGGTGGCTATGGTAATGATACGCTCACTGGCGGTATAGGTAACGATACTTTCGTATTTGATACAGGCAAACCTTTTGTTACAAGTGACCTTGGCACAGATAAAATTACGGACTTCACATCTACTGCCGATAAGATTCTTTTGAATACGAATACCTTTACTGTTCTGAAAAATTCCATTGGAGCAGCTTTTAACTCTCTGACAGACTTAGATTTTGCCACAGTCTCCAACGGTGCCGATGCTAAAAGTAGCTATGCGGCGATTGTTTACAACTCTACAGATGGCAGTTTGTTCTATAACGAAAATGGTCTTGCTTCTGGTTTTGGTAGTGGTGGTTTGTTTGCAACTTTAGATGGAAATCCCAGTCTGAGTGCAGTAGACTTCCAGATTATTAGTTGAACTGGGGACACGGGGACACGGGGAATAACTACAGACCTATACCTAATCCCCAATACCCAGCCTTTTAATAAGGACTTTTAATCCAAAATCTAAAATCCCAAATTGCTATAAGATGACACAAAGCACTGCAACCATTCGAGAATTCCTTGCTAGTATCTGTCCATTCGATCGCTTAGATACAACTACTATCGATCGCATCGCCGCCAAACTCGAACCTCGGCGCTATCGGATGGGTCAAGGAATTATCATACAAGAAACCCTTCCGACTAACGTCATTATTCTTTACCAGGGACAAGCCCGTTTATTGGCACATGCTCCTGGTGCTAGCACTCCAGAAACTCTGCAACTACTAAAACCAGGAGACATCCTCGGCTGGACAAGCTTGGTGCGTGGCGTTCCTTGTGAAACTGCGATCGCTTCGTGTGAAACCCTTTGTTTGGCGATGAAAGCAGCCGATTTTATGGCACTACTCCAAGAAGATGGGGAAATAAACAGATGGGGCAAAAACTCATCCCATATCCCCAAATCCTCATCAGGATTCGCTGCATATTTCCGCAACTCTTGCAGCTTAATTGAAGTTTTTGATTTGTTGGGTGCGGAATTAGAACGCCGCGGTCAGAGTCCAGACAATCTCAAAGAACTAGCTATAGCGGCTGCACGTCAAACTACTATCCTCAACTTACCCTCTGGTAAAACATCTCTGCAACAGCTAGACCCTAACCTTTTATGGCTAGTTAGTAGTTCAGGTTCTAATTATATTGTGGGCGATCGCCTTAACTTTGCCGAAGCGCAAGCTTACATCACTGGCAAAGTTCGTTTAATCGGTTTTACTGACCCTTCTTTTTCCCTCCCTCACTCCCACACTTTGTCACTCTCGCCCTCCCTGGAATGGGATCGTGTTCCTTTCGCCCCAGAATACCCAGAAGAACCAGAAGAAACTCACAAAGCACAAGTCAAATATCCCCACATATCAGGTCGCGGCGCTGTAGAAGGCACTCTTGCTTGTTTTCAAATGGTCGCGCAACACCTAGGAATGCCATTTCGTCAAGATGTCCTACGCCGCGCCTTAGTCAACAATCAAAAGCGCACGGGTAGTATTTCCATGCAATTATGCGGTGCCTTGGCAGAATTAATGGGACTTACCTCACAACTAGTTAGCGTTCCTGCTGTTGCAATCTCTAAACTACCAACTCCTGCCCTGATTCCTTGGCAAGATAGTTTTGCTCTTCTCTACAAAGCCACAGCAAAAGAATTAATTATTGCCATTCCAGAACAAGGCATTGTCCGTAAAAAGCCAGCAGATTTTATGGAAACTTGGGGAGAAGAAGGACAAGTACTACTTCTAGAACCAACCAAAGAAACTCCCAAAAAGCGATTTGGTTTATCGTGGTTTCTGCCTGCGATTAAAAAGCATCGCACTGTACTGATAGAAGTGTTTATAGCGTCTTTATTTGTACAAATCTTAGGATTATCAAATCCCATTATCACCCAAGTAATTATTGATAAAGTCATCATTCAAAACAGTATTAATACTCTCAACGTTTTAGGCTTTTTACTCATAGCAATGGCTGTGGTAGAAGGTGTAATTAATTGGCTGCGTACCAATCTCTTTGTCGATACTACTAATCGCATTGATTTATCTTTAGGTTCAGAAGTTATCGACCATTTGTTGCGTTTACCATTGCGTTATTTCGAGAAGCGTCCCGTTGGTGAAATATCAAGCCGAATCGACGAATTAGAAAATATTCGCTCTTTTCTGACAGGTACTGCTTTGACCGTTGTTTTAGACGCTATTTTTTCTGTTATCTATATTGTAGTCATGCTGTTTTACAGTTGGCTGCTGACTATTGTAGCACTAGCAACAGTACCTTTATTTGCACTGCTCACATTGATTTTCACACCAATTATTCGCAGCCAAGCTAGAACTAAAGCCGAACGCAATGCCGAAACACAATCGTATTTAGTAGAAGTAGTTTCTGGCATTCAAACTGTTAAAGCCCAAAACATCGAACTCAACTCTCGTTGGCAATGGCAATCTCGCTACGCACGTTACATTAGCGCTAGTTTTCAAAATGTTCTCACTTCTAATACTGCTAGTTTCCTCAGCAACTTCCTCAACAAAATTTCTAGTTTGTTACTGCTATGGGTAGGTGCATATCTGGTGTTAAAAGGACAACTCACATTGGGAGAATTAATCGCCTTCCGCATTATCGCTGGCTATGTCACCAGTCCCTTACTACGGTTAATTCAACTGTGGCAGAACTTCCAACAAACGGCATTATCTCTAGAAAGGCTAGCAGATATTTTAGATACTCCTCAAGAAATTGAACTAAGAGTGGCAGAAAAGAATAAATTTCTCTCTTCTCCCTCTTCGCAAATTCCCATGCCTGCTATTGTTGGTGCTGTTCAGTTTGAAAATGTTATCTTTAGTTTCGCTAAAAACTCTAACCCCCAACTCAATAACGTTCATCTTGATATTCTCGCAGGGATGTTTGTGGGAGTTGTGGGACAAAGTGGTGCTGGTAAAAGTACATTAACCAAACTCTTAGCTCGCCTCTACGAACTAGATTCCGGTCGGATTAAAATCGATGGCTATGACATTAGCAAGGTAGAACTCTATTCCCTGCGCCGTCAAATCGGTATGGTGCTACAAGATACTTTACTATTTGATACTACGGTACAAGAGAATATTGCCCTGAATATGCCCGATGCTACGCCAGAACAAATTGTAGAAGCTGCCAAGGTTGCTTGTGCCCACGACTTTATTATGAACTTACCTAACGGTTATGAAACTCGTGTTGGTGAGAGGGGTTCGGCTTTATCTGGGGGACAAAGACAACGAATAGCGATCGCTCGTACTGTTCTGCAAAACCCACCGTTTTTGATTCTAGATGAAGCTACGAGTGCTTTAGACTATGCCACTGAACGTCAGGTGTGTTTCAACCTAGCACAAGTATTTCAGAGAAGGACAGTATTTTTCATTACCCATAGGTTAGCAACAATTCAGAATGCCGATGTGATTTTAATGATGAGCCAAGGACGAATTGTAGAACAGGGAAATCATGCAGAACTTATGGCTTTAAAAGGACTTTATTACTGCTTATATCAACAACAAGTAGTAGGAGTGTAAAGAGGAAGAGAAAGCGATTGCAAGAGCATTTTTCAACAATATATAATTGTATAACAATGTTTTGAAGTTGCATATAAGTTGTAATACGAAAGTAATTAATCTAATATAGGCGGTAAGAGTAATGAGTAGGCTAATTGATAGCAATCCTAGATACTTTGTGAAAAGTATTTTTTTAACTAATCGCGTTAAATCATGAAACGTGTACTAATAATTTATTACTCCCATTCGGGAGATGTTGCTCGCGCAGTCAAATCTTTTACCAAATATCTCAATACACCAGAAATTGAGCTTACCTGGGAGTGTATTAAACCAAAATCTCATTATCCTTATCCTTGGAATCTATATAAGTTTTTTGATGTTTTCCCAGAATGTGTTAACGGCGAATATCCAGAAATTTATCCGCCGGAATTCAATCGAGATGACAAATTCGATCTAGTAATTCTTGCTTATCAAGTTTGGTTTTTAGCACCATCTTTACCAATTCAGGGCTTTCTGAAGTCCGAGTATGCAAAAGTTTTTCAGGATACGAAAGTTATTACTTTAGTAGTCTGTCGAAATATGTGGCACTCTGCCTCAGAAACTATGAAGAAAATGATTACTGAAGTCAGAGGTATTCATATTGACAATGTGGTGATAACTCACCAAGGGCCTCCTTTGGCTACTTTTGTTACCACTCCCTGGTCATTGTTGACGGGTAAAAAACACAGATTTTTGGGAGTATTATCTGCTGCGGGGGTTAAAGATGAGGAGATTAATGCACTATCAAGATTCGGGGAGCGGATAGCGAATAATCTTACAGCCTTAAGTGATTGTTCTCATCAGCCAATATTTAATGGACTTGGGGCTGTTGAAGTCAATCAACGCTATGTCATTCCAGAACTAATTGGACGAGTAATATACCGTCCTTGGGCAAAAATAGCTCGGTTTTTTGGTCAACAGGGAAGTTGGAGCAGACTACCGATAATCTGCATCTTTGCAGTTCATCTTGTATTTGCTATTCCAATTGTTCTGATACTTTCCGCTGTTATTCAATTTCTCTTTGCTCCGCTGATTCATAAAAAAATAGCGTCTTATGTTGAAGTTCTAAAATCTCCAATAGGTGTGAGTTAGAAGTCAATCATAACTCATGCTTTGAAAGAGTCACATTTGTTAATTTCATATTTTGTTAGTTTGTATGGAGGACATTATGGTTTCAGCATACATTACAGGTATAGGAGTGTTTTTACCTAATGAACCGATAAATAATGAGGAGATTGAAAACGTTCTTGGGTTAGTCAACGGAAAACCGTCTCGGTCTAAAAGTCGAATCCTAAAAAACAACGGTATCAAATCTCGATATTATGCAATAGACCCAAAGACTGGCAAGCAAACTCATAATAATGCACAATTAACAGCTGAAGCAGTGCATAATCTTTCTAAAGACTATAATTTGCCGTTAGAGAAAATTGAATGTTTGGTCTGTGGAACCTCAGGCCCGGATCAATTTATTCCTAACCATGCTCTCATGGTGCATGGGGAGCTTGGATGTCCTCCCTGTGAGGTTATAGCCACAAGTGGTGTCTGTTGTGCAGGAGTGACTGCCTTCAAGTATGGATATATGAGTGTATCGTCTGGATTGACCAAAAATGCTGTAACAACAGGGTCAGAATTAGTCTCGAATGCACTTACAGGGATTTACTTTCAACCAGAAATAGAAGCAAAAATTCAGGATTTAGAAACAAAACCTATCATAGCTTTCGAGAAGGATTTTTTAAGATGGATGCTTTCCGATGCTGCTGCTGCGGTGTTAATAACAGATACTCCTCGTCAAGATGGTCTTTCACTGAGAATAGACTGGATTGATATCATATCTTTTGCTAATGAACTCGATACTTGTATGTATATGGGAGCTATCAAAAAAGCAGATGGTTCTTTACAAGGCTGGCGGGAAGTCGAAAATCCAGAAGAAGTATGGCAAGAGAGTTATTTTGCCCTCAAGCAGGATGCAAAATTGCTAGGCGAAAATGTAGTTTCGTATGGAATTCAAAAAGGCTTTACACAAGTTCGAGATAAACACAACCTGAAACCAGATGATATCACTTGGTATTTGCCCCATTACTCATCAGAACATTTCAAGCAGTCACTCTACGATGAGTTGGTAGAAATTGGATTTCATATTCCGTTTGATAAATGGTTTACTAATCTAACCTATAAGGGTAATACAGGCTCGGCCTCTATCTTTGTGATGTTGGAGGAATTGATGTCATCAGGCAAAGTTGAACGGGGCGATAAAATATTTTGTTTAGTTCCTGAGAGCGCTAGATTCTCATACGCTTATATGCACTTGACAGCCATTTAATTTGTCAGACGAAATGCCGACCAAGAAGAATAAGTATTTTCTTAAGAGTATTTCAGGTGGGAGTGAGTTTTGAGTATGGAAAATAGATTGACCACATCAGAAAGTGACATCATTCCTAAAATTTTAAAAGTTTTAAATGTAACCACACCTGGCAGCGACTTGCTTTTCAAGAGTGAAAACAGTGAACTGATGTGGGGTCGCTCTGGAAACGATATTTTTCTTGGTAATAACTTAGGTAATAATAATTCCCATGAACAGCAAATTGATATTATGCTCGGTGATAGTGACTTACTAGGAGCATTCGAGGGCAGTCAGCTTACTTGGGATGACAGATTTGTTATTGGTGATTGGAAACAGCCATACTATGTTGATGGGAAAGGACTCAACTTCGGTTTAAACCAATTTGCCTTAATTTTAGACTTTAACTACAAGCAAGATATCATTCAGCTACATGGCACCTCTGAAGACTACCAACTGGTAGAATCTCCTTTGGGAACAGCGATATTTTGGAAGCAGGAAATTGTACCCGATCTCATCACCTTTTTGCCTGGAGTCGATCGTTTGAGTCTTGAGGCTAACTACTTCCAGTACGAGGGTTACACGCCACCAGAACCAGTACAAGGCGAGATTCAGCAATTGGGGTCTACTGGTATTGACTTGCTTGCAAGTTCAGCCACGGATACCTGTGGCAACCTATATGTAGCAGGATTGACTAATGACTCTTTGGGAGGAGCCAATGCTGGGTCTGATGATGTCTGGGTGGCCAAGTATGACAGTAATGGCAATCAGCAGTGGATTAAACAGTTTGGTACTTCTAAGGCTGACTTTGCCACTAGTGTTGCCACCGACAATAAGGATAACTTCTACTTACTAGGATTAACCAAAGGCGATTTGGAAGGTTTCAATCAAGGCCAAGATAATTATGATGTTTGGGTAAGCAAGTATGACAGCAATGGCAATCAGCAGTGGATTCAACAGTTTGGAGTCGGTCTGATTGATAGCTCATTTAGCATGAAGGTCGATGGCGATCGCAATGTCTACCTCACAGGATTTAGTATTAAACAACAGCAGAATGGGCTAATTTTTCAGCCTGATGGCTACGCGGACGATCCTTGGGTAACCAAATTTGACAGCAATGGCAACCAGCAATGGTTTCAACAGTTTGGGAGTTCGGCTTTAGACGAAGCTTACGCTGTTGATGTCAGTAATGATGGCAGTATTTACTCTACAGGATGGACCCTAGGTGACTTGGGAGGAAAGAATGCTGGACTATACGATCTCTGGCTTACTAAGCACGACAACAATGGTCAGTTGGAATGGATTCGACAGTTTGGCACTAAGGATTATGAATTCCCAAGGGGGATTGGTACAGACAGTCAAAGCAATGTCTACATGACAGGATGGACCCTAGGCAACTTGGGGGGACAAAATGCTGGGTCTGATGATGCTTGGGTTGCTAAGTATGACAGCAATGGTAACCAGCAGTGGATTCAACAGTTTGGCACTAGCGGTGATGATGCCTCCTTAAGCATGAAGGTTGATTTAAATGGCAATATCTTCCTGGCGGGATATACCGACAAAGATTTGGGGGGAAAGAATGCTGGATCTAATGATGCCTGGATTGCTAAGTATGACAGTAATGGTAACCAGCAGTGGATTCAACAGTTTGGCACTAGCGGTGATGATGCCGCCACCAGTGTTAGCGTTGACAACACTGGTAACGTCTACGTTACAGGAATTACTGAGGGATCTTTTGGAAATACCAATGCTGGGTCTGTCGATAGCTGGATCGCAAAGCTTGATTCGGAGTCGGGAACTCTGCAAGACTTCAGTAGTACTTGAGAGTTAGTAATAATACAGCAGATTCAGCAGTCAGGAGGAGCTAGTTGCGGTGAGCCACCCCGTTGAAGCAAGTGTCATCGGCTGTGATATGTCATTGTGAGTAGAACGAAGTGTAACTGATATCCAATTACTGAGTGCCGCAGATGATAACTCAGATTTTATACCAATATCTAAGAGGGATATATGACAGATAACACCAAAGAATTAGAGACAAAAAATCAATCTCCGAGCCAACCTCAGGTAAAGGTCAAGAAACATTTAAAACTGACTGAAATCAACTATCGACGTAACACAGAATCCGATTACACTGAAAAAATAACAGAGTTGGATAAGAATTTTAACTATAGCAGCAACAGAGATTGTTATTGGAGCGAACCTGAGTTTTCCCTCTTGTACGGTACCCCACTTTACGAAGCAGCTTCCTTGTCACAAAAGATTGCTCTCAATCATCTTTTTTGGGTTGGAGGTTACAACCTTACTGCTGCTAGCGAAACTAATACAGTGCTTTACAATCAGGTCACAGGCAGCGTTTTTTACAGTATGAGTGACTACGGAACTCTCTGCCACGAACTGGATGTTGAAACTTCCCAGGAACGCCACCACATTCATGCCTTTCGCACGATTGGTAACATGACGGAGATGAGTCTACTAGGCCAGGTAATAATTGGCAACCTCCTTACAGGGAATGAATCTCAGGTGATTCAAAAGGGTCTGATTGGGCGTTTATCACCTGGGCCTTTGCGACACTTATTTAGCTTGAATTGGGGAGGTACGCCTTTCTTGGCTTCCCAGTACTATGCCTTACGCTTCATCGCCAATATGATTCTCAAGCTTACAGAACACCCCCGTTCCCAGTATTTCAAGAATTTAGAGAAAAAAGGCGAATTTATTCCAGCTCCCGCGGCTGTCTCTCATTACCATTTCTTGGATGAATCTTTCCACACTACAACTTCCCAGTTGATCGCTCAAGATTTGTACAAGGACTTTCCGAAGCCAACAGCCTACGAGAAATTCATGGCTAATTTGTCAATCTATATGATGCAACTTACTGTTCTCAATGGGCTGTCTGCTGGGGCGGTTGCAAGTTTTTCTCCAGATAAACTGTTTATCATACCCTTAGTTTACAAGATACTACAAACTCCTCTATTTGATATGTCTGCCCTAGAAGCACTCTATTGGATAGAGAAATGTTTTTGTCACGAACACGAAGGTTTGCATTTGAATTTGAAGTACCACCAACGCCTCTTATCAGATCTGTGCAAGTTTTTTGACAAACTAAACTATACGTGGCCTATCAATCGCGAAATGCGTGTCATGGCTTCAGGAGGCTCGATTAACAAGGCTATCCAAGGTAACACCAAATTCTTGAAACAATTCTCTAGGTTTATCGGCTCTCCTATCAAGTTCAGTTAAAGACTTATTATTGGGACTTAGACAAAAAATACTTAGAAAAATAACTCAAATGTATATACACAGAGACTTTGAAATTGTTTTGCTAGTTTCCTGATATATCTGGGTTTCAGGCGTTTTTGGGTATTTGGTATATTTTCCTTGCCCTACATGGGTTTGAGGCTTATTTTTTCCCAAAAAATGTTTAAGTCCGGCTAGTAAAGTACGATAAATTCGGTGAAGTTGCTGTTAACAGTTGGGGAATAAAATTATTCAAATGATGGCGAGTGCCTTGTAGCGATAAGCGCAAAAAGCTCTATCTCCTCAAGGCACATCGTTAGATTTGAGAAACCAAGAGTCAAGGCATCATATCGCTCGACAACCATCTTATTTTTACTATTGTTAAACTGTGAATATTCAAAACCTGTTAGCAAGAAAATTTATTTTTTTGAGTTTCTTGCAAGTTAGGTTTGATATCTGCAATAAACTACAGAGTTAGACACAGTAAATGTAATTTTCTCAACTCAAATAGGGTTGCTATATGAGTTAAAAATTATTAGTCAGTATTTTTTGGTAAGTTCCCGTATATCTACTAAATACTGTCAGTATTTAAATGGCTTTTATTGAACTAAAAATTGCTATAAATTCACTCTAACTTTACCCAATTAGAGAAGATAGAAAACTAAAGTAGCTAGTGAGATGTTTGAGTTTTACGAGCAACAAAAATGACACGATATATCAAGAAACTATTGATTGGCACTTCGGTAGCAGCAAGCATGAGCGCGATCGCCACAACTCCAGCTTTCGCTGTCAACCTTACAAGACCTACTAATATTCAATTCACTACCAACGATGTGGCTAACACATCTGCAAACAAACCCAACATCAACACCTGGACTTATGCTCCTGGCACTCCAGTATACGATAACACTGGTATCGGCGGTGTGAAACGACGAGTTTTAAACGATTACAGCAACTACGGCGACACTAATAAAGCGATCGCAGCTTTAACAGATAACGATAGTGCTACCAACGTTGAACTGTTTACATCAGGTGAAACAGTCACAAACCACGTTGGGTTTACTGCTAATCTAGGCAATAAAACTATCAAGATAGAGAGTGTCACTAAGGCTGACTGGGCTGATGGGAAATTGGCAACAGGATGGCTAACAGGTTTTCGTAATGCTTATAGTGGATTATTGTCAAGTAGCACCTTGGGTGGTTCTAACTTACTCACACTTTTTGATGCTAACTTTACTTCCCTAGTCGGTTATCTCAGCACTAACGGTTTCAACTCGGCTGGCGATCCTAATATTGGGGATGTAACATACAATCAACAAACTGGTGATTTAAAAATTGACTTAGTTGGACACTTGGATCTGAGCGGACAATATCTAAATCCAGCAACTTCTAGCCGTAATTCCACAGGAAATCAAATATTGGATATGATGCTGGCTAAGATATCACAAACAGCGGTTCTGCAAAAGAAACCGTTGCAAATAAGTGAAATTGCCAAAGTCACTTTCAATAACGAGGTTAACTATGCTTTTAGTTTTGCAGCGATAGATTCAGGTGCCATCGCAGGCGATCGCAACAAGACGATTGACAAAACATCTCACACTGGCATCTACTCCTGGACTAAGAGTTACACAACTGCATCAGTACCCGAACCTTCTGCATTACTTGGTTTGACGGTTGTTGGTGGTCTAGTCGTTGCAAGACGCAAGGTTGCAAAAAAACTCACTTCTCAATAATCCCTAAAACGGCTGAAAGCATTATTCTGTCAGAGTTTTAGAAAATACCAAAATATCAAATCAACCTGCAAAATAGTTAGTGTTTTTAGTTTTTCGCCTCAATGGCAATAGCTAACAACTAAAGATACTAACTGTTTTTTTATATAGCAATCTGCTTTGATTTGGGAACTTATACCATTTCACCAAAAGCTTGATACAAATTATTTTTTCTCTTCCCTTGCTCTTAAGCAAGCTACGCGCAGCGTCTCCGACAGGAGAAGAGAAGCGAAGCAATCGCCAAATCCTCCAAACTACGAGCGAGTCCATGGGATTGCTACTCTGCGAGAAGGCTCTGCCTACGTCGTTCCTCCTCTCTACGAGACACTACGCGAACGCAATGACAGCTATTCTCTCATTAAAAAATAAAAACTGGGATGTACCCCTGTTAACAGCCGATATGCAAGATTCTACAAATCATTTAGGACTGCTACTAGATTACGCCTTCGACAGTAGTTTACTTAACTAGGATCGACTTAAAGTCTCACAGTGACAACTACTTTCATTTATTCAGATAATAAGCTTTTTGATAATATAAATTTTATTATTTTATAGAAGAATAAATAATATGCATTCCAACAAAAGCCTATTTTAAGTAGGATTGAAAAAAAACTGCAATTTTACTGTAGAATAAACTCTGTTTTGGCAAATTGAACTTATAATTTAATCACTAGTAGGAAATAGTAAAAAAGGAGACTTATATTAATTAATGATGAATCAGACCAACAGTAGCAAGAAGACCTAATAACAGGCAGTTCAAAACTAAACATTACCGCATCAGTTAGGTCAGATGAATTAATTGCAACGCTCGCCAGTATAGCTGATAAATTAGAAAATTTTGATTGAATATGCTCGAAAATTTTAAGCGCGATCGCTAATTTATTGTATACTGTTTTCAAATTTGTCATTCCAGTCTTCTATCTAAAGGTTGAAAGTTTTTTCTAAAAACTTAACCTCTAGCTAGTTGCGCGATTAAGGTGATAACCCGAAAATCTAACCTATATATGACTGAAATTCTTCTCTCAAGTACTACTAGATGTCATGCTGACCCAACTTGATCGTATCTGCCTTTTTCTACAGTTATGAAAAGAAGGCTATCCAATACATATTCTTCTGCTAATTACACAAGATGGTGAAACTAATCAGCTTATGTATGTATTGTTGAATACTAGCAGAGAATTATGCGATCGCAAGTGTTGATTTTCAAGAAGCGGTCAAAGTGTCACATGTATGCTTTTGATGTCAAGATGAAACAAAAAAATATCTGTAAATTTTTGCCTATTCAGCCTTGCATCATGCAGAGTTTGCCAATAGTCAATCAATGTACTTGTACTTGCTTAAATTGCTCTAATTTTTCAGGAGAATATTTTCATGCTAAATTTCTTTCGTTGGTCTTCAGCAACCACAAGTTTGTTAATTTTCGGAATGGCAGCAGCTACAATTGCTCCCATAACAATTGCTGATGTCGCCTCAGCTCAAACTACAGAACCAAGCACAACTCCATCGACAGAACCAAGCACGACTCCATCGACAACTTCAACCTCTAACTTTACTGATGTAAGCTCAGATTACTGGGCGCTTCCGTTTATCCAAGCCTTAGCCCAAAGAGGTGTAATTACTGGTTTTCCTGACGGCACATTTAAGCCTAATCAATCTGTAACTCGTGCGGAATTTGCTGCACTGATTCAAAAAGCATTTAACCAAAACCCAGTTCGGCAATTAAGTTCTAGTGGATTTAGAGATGTTCCCGCTAACTACTGGGCAGCAGATGCAATTAGAGAAGCTTATGAAACTGGATTTTTGACAGGCTATCCAGGAGACTTGTTTCAGCCAAATCAGCAAATTCCCAAGGTTCAAGCACTCGTTGCTTTGACAAGTGGTTTAGGTTTGAGTGCTAACGACAATGCATCAAATATTAACAGTACCTATTATACGGACGCTTCAGCCATCCCGAACTATGCCGTTAATAATGTTGCAGCAGCCACACAAGCCAGGATTGTCGTCAACTACCCCAATGTGAATCAACTTAATCCCCAAGTGTCGCTGACTCGTGCTGAAGCAGCGGCACTTTTGTATCAAGCTTTGGTTAAGCAGGGACAGTTACAGGCCCTTGGTAGCAATGTTGCAGCGGCTAACTACATAGCAGGTGCAACTACTGGTGGCAACCAAGCTACCGGTGACATTGTTTCTCTTGCGGCATCTAGTAATTCCTTTTCCACCCTGACTTCTTTATTACAGACAGCAGGTTTAACAGATGTTCTGCAACAACCAGGCCCTTACACAGTGTTCGCTCCTACTAATGAAGCGTTTGCTGCTTTGCCTGCCGAAACTTTACAGCAGTTACAGCAGCCGGAAAATAGAGAAATTTTGATTAAGGTTTTGAGATATCATGTGGTTCCCGCTGAACTAACTGCCAGTCAACTCTCCACCGGAGAAGTGAAAACAGCTGAAGACGCATCTCTCAACATTAAAGTTGATAGCGCCACTAATCAAGTTTCGGTAAACAATGCTACAGTTCTCCAGCCTGGTGTCCAAGCTAGCAATGGCGTGATCTATCCAATCAATGCAGTCCTCATACCACCTAACCTTAACGTCAGTCAGCAACCATCAGAAGGAACTGGTAATGAGGTTACACCAGGCAGAGCTACTCGTGGTGGCTCAAGCTACATTGGGGTTGCAGGCAACATTGGTTTGAGTGGTGATGAAACGGCTCTCGGCGAAACTAACTTTGCGGTGATTAGCAAAATCGGGTTGACACGCAGTATATCAGCGCGGCCTTCAGCAGTTTTTGGGGATGGTACAGTAGTTCTGGTTCCCCTGACATTCGATTTTAACCCACGTTCAGTAAATCCCACTGGTGAACGAACATTTCCGATATCTCCTTTCTTAGGTGCTGGCGTAGCTATTAAAACTGATGACGATGCTGATGTCGGATTCCTGGTAACTGGTGGTATAGATGTTCCTTTAGGTTCTCGTTTTACAGCCACAGGTGCTGTAAATGCAGCTTTTATAGATGACACTGATGTCGGGCTGCAACTCGGAGTTGGATTCAACTTCTAGGAAGTTAACAAGAAAGGCAGAGGGCAGTATTCCTTCTGCCCTTCGGGTTTACCTGTGAAATTATTTATACAATTGAGCAGGAATACATTTTAAAGCGTTGCATAACAGTGGGATGAATTGGGGTAAGCAGGGGAGGCAGGGGATGCAGGGGAAGCAGGGGGAGAATTTTAGAAGTTGCTAAATCATCCCGCAACTATGCAACGCCCATTTTAATTATGGCTGTTATGCATTGCAGTCGAAAGCCTGGATATTGGAAAAGTTGTAGATAATAGCGATCGCCCCTAGCCCCAAGACAACATACACTTATTTAGATGTAGTAATTCCTTGATGCTGATAGTACTTATGTGCTGCCATAGCCATCGCCAAAAATCCCCAAAGAATCATGCCCATCACACTCAGCATCCCGCTACTAATAATTAACTGGGCACAAGAACTTATACCAATAGCACGGGCTGCACTGACAAAACTATCAAAACGAGCTTCTGTATACTTGCAGACGCTAAAAACTATCAAGATTAATCCACCCATATAAGGAATGGCTCCAAACCAGCCCAAGGTGAAAAACATATCTAAAATGCCGCTGTCAACCACAAAAACTTCGATTTTACCAGTTTTTTCGTTGACCTTCCAAATATTTCCTAAACCGTTACCAAGACCATTAGTCAAGGCTAAATTCAGGTTTCTATCATAGTTGCCCGATCTATCTTTAAAGCTACTGTCCTCTTGGAGATTGGAAAAACTTTCCATCCGATCTGCCACAACCTCAGAAATTGGCTCAATGGTTGTTAATGGCACAACGCACATGGCCATTACCAAAATTATTCCTATTAAACGCATTTGAATACGTGCCTTCGCTGACACGAAAATCATAATCACACCGAGTAACCAGCCTCCCCAGTTACTACGTGCTTGGGTAAGTAAGAATGACAAATAGCCAAATGCTGAAGCGGGGAAAGTTAAAAACGCTTGGCGACTAGTGAACATTAACAATAGACCAGTTTGCAGCACAGTTGCATATGGCCCGACTGAGTGCATTGTACTCCACACGCGCATCCCAAAGGGTACGGGATCTCCAGAACTTGTAAATAGTTTTGATTCTATCAGCCAGTAACGATCCCACTCAGGAGCTACTACAAATTGATATACACCATAAGCTCCTGTAAGTAACACGCACCAAAAAAATGTGCGCTGCATGTTTTGGCGATAGCTGGGATAATCTCGCCAGTTAATAAATAAGTGAAAAGCGAAGATGATTGGGCTAAGCCAGTCCAGCAAGCTGCGTGCTACAGGGATGGGCTGATTATAAATTATACCTACTAGAAAGCCATAGCAAACCCCTAAAGCAGCCAAAATAAAAGGTAAGCCTCCTTGACGAGCAGCACTGGGAAGGTATCGCAAGAAGGTGGCTATGCTCACAAAAGACACTAAATATGGTGCTATGAGCATCTGACGGGTGGGATCCCAGCCAACTCGATAGTCAACTAAACGCACAACTAAAGGTGTGAGAAACCATACCCACCAGTTAAAGCCGATGTATAAGATAGGATGTCGTAAGTATAAAAATACGGCTACTACGAGGGCTGCTGCTGGATAGAGGAGGCGGAGCATGGCAGCAGCACCCGCGAAATAACAAGCTACTGACAGAAATACGAAGCCGAGGATGACTATCCAACCCTGTAGCGATCGCTCTTTAGGAGAAAAATGTGCTTTTAAAAAACTATTAAAAAGTACCTGATTGGAAATCATACCAATTTTGGATTTTAGATTTTTTAATTTTGAATTTTTAATTGTTGATATGTCTGCCATCCTTGCCAACGCCCACGCCATGATGTCAGCCACTTTTTAGTTGCTAGTTGGCCTTGGCTAGGTAAAAGTCTCAGCCATTGTACTAAGCCGAAACTATCTCTTGTGCCTACTAATACGGCCCAGAACAAAAATACAGCCCGACGTAGAGGTGGCAAATGTTCTAATAAAACGAGAGTTTCATTATGAACTAAATTAATAAAGGCAATTTCATTAAAGTTATGACGCTGGTCTTCATCAAAACGTTGTGCTGGATAGTGATCTACCGCAACGTTAGGATCGTAAATCATCTTCCAACCAGCCCGCTTTAAAGCCAGAGTAAACGCCATTTCAAAGTGTACTTGCGCTCCTGTACCGCGCATCCGCTCATCAAAGCATAGTTGCCCAATTGCTTGGGTACGAAAACTCATGTTTACGCCCTTGAGAACATCGACTTCGCGAGGTTTTCCCACTCCCAAGTGATGGTTGCCAATTACTCGTCCAAACCACTGCAACTTCCCAACGACTTGGCGGGAATCATCTTCGATTTTGGTGTCGCGGTGTATCCAATCGCGTCCACCGACTCCAGCAATGCAACTATCTGAGACAAAGTGAGCGTTAATTCGTTCTAACCAATCCGCATGAGGTGCGGCATCATCATCAGTAATCGAAACAATATCTCCTTCTACTGCTGCCAGTCCGGCGTTCAGGGCTGCTACTACCCCCGGTTGTGTCACCTTTACAATATGTAGTGGTAGATTTTGTGGGTTGAATTCTGAGAGGAATTGCCAAGTTTCAGCATCCGTATCGCGGACAACCACCATCACTCGATCGACTGGTTTAGTTTGTACCTGTAGCGCCGAAAGGCAGCGTGATAGATCCAGAGGACGGCGATAGGTTGGTATGAGAACGGTATTCCTCATGCTTGATTAACTCCTCAAATAGATCCACATAGGTTTGTGCCATAATTGTCCAGCTATGTTGTTCTGCTACTGTACGCGCTGCTTTACCCATGCGTTGCATTAATGGGCGATGTCTAACGACAAGCCCCTCTGTGTCTGCGCCCACTAAAGACAACAAAGCTGCTGCTAAAGCATCAATGTTGTCCGTGTCTGGCAAAACGATGCCGCACTCCGGTGTGACTATTTCTGCACCGCCGGTTGCCGTGGCAGTAATTACGGGCAATCCAGAAGCGAGGGCTTCTAACAATACCAGCGTGCAAGCTTCGTATCGGGAAGGGAAAACAAATAAATCCACTACCCGCATGATTTCGGCGATGTCACGACGGTATCCGAGAAAATGCACTCGTTGAGTTAACCCTAGAGAGGCTGCTAACTGTGGGAAGGGGCTACCTTCGGTTGCACCCACCACTGCTAGATGTAAATTGGGAACTTTGGCTAAGGCGTACAGCACCGTATCTAAGTTCTTCCTTGGCGTGCGGATATCTCCGGCAAATAGGGCCAAAGTTACGTCTTTCGGTAGACCTAATTGTTGTCGGGAGGCTACACCGGGAGCAAACTCTTGTAAATCAACGCCGTTGACGATCGCGCGGATGTGAGAACGAGGTACGCCAATGTTGACTAATTCCTGGGCGACTTTCTCAGATACTGCGACAACGACTTTTGCTTTTTGAAATGCCTGTTTTTCCCAATGGGCATTTAAAGCTGTATATAACCATTGGTAAAAGCCGTAAAAATCTCGGCGGACGCGGGAAGTGTGAGCAGGCGAGTTCAACCAAGAACTGTGGACAAAATGTACAGCGTTTACATCGGCAGCAGCTGTAGTAATTGCTCCGTTAACTTTTACTAAATCAAGTTCAGAGCGATGTTGATGTAACCAATCACTACTTTTTTTAGCAAATATGAAATTACGAATAAATTCTGTGGGGTAGTTTTTGACTGGGATTGAAATCCAGTTTACGGCACTATTTTGCTCTAGTTCTGGTGCTATTTCACTTGCTAATAATGTTAGGTGATGACCGCGACGAATTGCTTGTTGGGCAATTTCATAGTTGACTCGACCTTGACCATCGCCTTTTTTAAGTTTGTGGGTAACAATGCAAAGTTTCATTTATTGATGAAATTGTAGTGATATAGCAGTTATATATTTTTTGTGAAAAATACTTGGCATAAATGACCCACAAAGATACAAAGAAAGAATTTGATGTATAAACACTTTATACCTATCTGGTTTCTACGTGAGGAAATCCTTACCTTCATATTTCGACACTCCAAGTAATTTATTTGCTAAAGGTCGCGGAGTAAAACTGAGAGTAAGTGCTGCTAGAGTTCGCAAGTTAAGTTTTTGTTGGCTTAGTGCCCACCAAAGATAGGGACGTGCTGCTGCTGTTTGTTGACTTCGTAATAAACCAATACCTAAAGTTGTATGAGCTTCTAACCATTTTTGTTGAAAGTATGGTTGGAATTCTTTTAGACGCTGGTCTTGACTAAATATTTTGTAGCAAAACATTTCGCTTTTAGCTTTACGAATTTTTGCTTGAGCGTCCTTACTACCACTGAGCATAGTATCAGTTTGCTCGTGGGTGCGATATCGCGTCAATTTTTCAGGATAATAGTACGCACCACGACCAGATATACAGCAAAGGTAGGTTAAATATAAATCCCACATTCCACCAACTTCTGGGGGAATACTATCCCAATCAATAAAATCATTGCGAATTACACAAGCTGCGGCGGTGGGTATACTTTTAGCTACTAAGCCAATTTGGTTAAAATTTTGATAAACTCCTGGTGCTAATTTGTCTCGCTTGTAAGCCTTTGTATTTTCTTCGGTTAGACCATGATTAATTTCGCCTTGTGCATCGATGATATATTGATCGCAAAAAGCAATAATTAATTCGGAATTTGCTTCGAGATATGGTACAAGCTTTACTAAAAAGTCTTCGTTCCACATATCATCATCGTGGAGGCTAGCAATGTATTTGCCTCGCGCCATTTTGCAGGCATGTACCTGATTAGCAAGCATCCCAATATTTTGTTCTTGCCGCCAAAATTTGATACGCGGATCGCCAAAAGATTCGACAATCGCTCTTGGATTTTCGGCACTACAATTATCAGAAACGATAATTTCGATATTTTGATAAGTCTGTTTAATAGCGCTAGCGATCGCTTGCTGCAAATACTCTGGTCTATTATAGGTAGGAATAATAACACTAACCAGTGGTTCGTTTAATTTACTACTCTCAAACATATTGTCTGCATTATTGCTAATATTTACTATATTTGTCCGTTTTTAATTAATAATTGCTTCTTAAACCAGCTGTAAAAGGCTTAATATTGCTCTGGTTTGAGCATATGATTTAGCACTAATATCCGCAATTAAATTCAAGAATTTAGATTGTTTGGTAATTTTATAATCAGGTATATCAAGCATCCCTTGTGATTTAGCATATTGACGACAAGCTTCCCAATCAAATTTCCAAATATCTTCCATCCAAAAGCGATGCAATCCGTATTTATGGAAGTAATGAAGAACTTCAAAATCGTAAGAGTAATATTTTTGTTTAATAACTGTATGCATATCAATTTCCTTTTCTTCCCAGCCAGTAAACCACTCTTTAGGAGCAGTTTCAACTTTGCCAAGCTTCAAGTAATCCTGTTTTGAGGTATAGCGAGACCTCCTAGCAATAGCATTACCAACCCCTAATACATTCTCTATGACACTATACATCCGAATTTTGGAAGCATGTGCTTCTAAGCGAGTTACAGCATAGTGCAGAATTTTAATGTCATGAATATGCAACCTTGTAGCATATTCCGGTACTGGAATTCTCACACTATGAATAGATTGCGGTTGATGTTCGGCTCCATCATCAACATAACCAAGAGGTGTAAGAATACCAGTTCTGATACATTGATGCGTCGTTACAAATAAATCTGGCTTCTCAAAAAATAATACTGTTCCTGGCTTGGCTTTGAGCATTGCTTGCCAGCTTTGGGTTTTCATAGCATTAGCAGCTAATATTTCATCAGCATCTAAAGCCAAGATAATTTTATGTTCTGATATTAAATCTCTTGCTGTCTGAATCAATAACAACTGTCGTTCGGCTTCGTTGAATTTTTCTGATTTATTTTCAATTAAGATAACTTTGGGATATTTTTTACAAATAGCTTGACTGCTATCAGTTGAATTTTGGTCAGCGATAATGATGTAATCAGCAAATTCACTAGTAACAGATAAGAAGCGGTCTAAAATCCAGGCTTCATTTTTTACAGGAGTAATGACTACAATTTTCGGTGTTTGGCTTTCCATTTTTGATTTTGATATTTCAATAAATAAAAAATAGGGATTGGGATTAAATGAATTCGTTCTCAGTCTTCAATCCCTTAAAATATCAAGCATGAAACTCAGCGATAGTTCTTTCGTAAATTTTCTCTAAATGCCGAATGTGAATATCAATAGTAAATTCTTCCTGGAACCAAGCTTGACCTTCTTCACCCATATGTCGGCTTTTTTGATAGTTTGATGCTAGTTCGTTAATAGCAGCAGCTAATTGTTGAATATCATTTGGTGGTACGAGAATACCTGTTTTGCCATCTTGCACATGTTCTGGAATTCCTCCTACTGCACTGGCAATTACAGGTCGATAACGAGCGTAAGCTTCCAGAGTCACAAGACCGGCTGGTTCAGGCCAGACGCTGGGAAAAACCACAGCAAAGCATTGTTGATAGAGTGCTTCTAACTTGTCGCCATTACACCAACCATGCCAAGTAATGCGATCGCTTAACCCCATCTTATGTGCTAATTTTTCCATACTTGGCCTACCCCAACCCTCACCAGCTATGTCAAGATGGATTTGTGAATCGGTTTTTGCTAGAGCTTTAATTAGCCATTCAATGCCTTTGTAAGGAACGATACGACCTGCAAACAAAATTCGCTGATTTTGATGGTTTTCCCAGCTTAAAGATGTAGTAGCGCTCTTGGGTGGTTGAACGCCACAGCGAAGTGTAAACACCCGCTTAGGTGATAAACCGCTCATTATGACTTGTTCCCGCACATAATCACTATTAGCAATTACGGGAATTCTTAGTTTTTTGAGTATATCTAAAGGATGATAAGCGTTCCACCAGTCTTGAAGAATATTTTGCGGTCGGCGGCTACCACAGCCATCTATTAAATGGCCCCAAGTACATCCTAAGGGGTTCATAGGGCGATCGCAAAGTCTGCCGCGATCTGCTAAATATTTTGTACCACTGGGACAGTAACTAGAGTGATTGTGCAGAGTAAATATTACCGGACATTCTAAGCGCAGATCCATTAACATATCTGAATCGTGAACGTGAAGCAACTGAAACTGACTCTGGTCAACATTTTTCAAGTCAGTGATGGTGCGATGGCTAACTTCAGGAATTTGAGAAAATACTAAAGAAGCTACATAAGTCTCAATACCACCGCCTCCTCTAATATCAGCTTGAGAGCAGTGATAAATCATTTTTCGATCGAGTAGTTGATAATTCATATTGAATTTGCTTACTTAACTTAAAGACCTACATTCATCCAAAACTTATGTCTGACATCATTAACATAATGTCTTAAAGCAATATTTTTACCAGCAAATCTATCTGGATAAATGAACTGATCGTCTACATTCAGCACATATTGCTCTGAGCAGAGAGGCATCCCCTGATTGTGGTGCATTGTTAAATGTACTATTGTTTGTTCCGTAAAATAACTAGGAATTTCTTGAAGTTTTGCTAAACGTTCAATAGCGAAACTCCAATCTAATTTGTGCCTAAATACAATAAATCCTCCATTGACCGGATTCGATTTTTCTCTATCATCATAAATAATTCGTTCGTCTACTGACACTGAGCAATCAGGTAGATAAAAAGAATATTTAGTATTTGAATCAGCTAAATTAATTAAGTCAGTTCCACCTGGGAAAAATAAAATATCTGAGTCTGTATAGATGGTTGTACCATTAACAGGAATTGACATCAATGCCGCTAATTTTTTACCCATAGGATGAAGTCGGGCATAATCAGAAACACATTGCGGCAAATCTGTTATCAGCAGTTTCTTTAAGGGAATTACTTCAACACAAGGATGGATGCGGCATAGTAAATTACAGCTAGATGCAGTGTAACTTCCATCAGAAATTACAGTGAATGTATCTGGAATACCAACATGGCTGAGGAATGAGCGAATACTTGCTACTTGTTCTGGTAAATCTCGCTCGCATGAAAAAGTGTAGACACTAATCGGCACTTTCCGAGTTGTTTGGATGGGGAAACTAGCTATCTGAGCTAGTACTGCTTTGTATAGTTGACGATTAACTCTTCCTTGAACTCTAGCAGAGTGGTAACTTACATTTACCATTGATTTTTACCTTGCAAAACTATTAGGAGGATGAGTAGACGCTCCCGACGCAGAGAATAACTACTGATCGCTGTACAGACGCGATTAATCGCGTCTCTATGACTACTGTACAGACGCGATTAATCGCGTCTGTACTAATGACTAACTCGCTTGACCCATTTCGTACTGCATTTTGTGATATTCCCAGAGCTTACCTTGACAGTCTAGTAACTCTTGATATTTGCCTTGCTCTACTATTCGTCCCTGTTCTAGGACTACAACTTTATCTGCTTTGGCGATGGTAGAAAGACGGTGAGCGATCGCAATTACTGTTCGACCTACGGAAAGCTGTTCTAATGACTCCTGAATTAAGCGCTCGGTTACGGAATCCAGGGCACTTGTGGCTTCATCCAAAATCAGAATCTCTGGGTCGCGTAGTAAAGCCCGCGCGATCGCAATTCGCTGGCGTTGACCTCCAGATAATCGCACGCCCCTATCCCCTAATTGGGTATTAAAGCCTTCGGGCATTTGTTCAATAAATTCGAGTGCGTTTGCTAGTCGAGCAGCTTCTCGAATTTCTACTTCACGCGCTCCCCGTGTCCCATAAGCAATATTATTCGTGACAGAAGTGTTGAAAATAAATGTATCTTGACTGACAACAGCTATTCTGCGTCGCAGCGAATTGATGTCAAATTCTCGCACATCAACTCCATCAATCAATACATTACCTTCTGTGGGATCGTAAAATCGGGGAATTAAATCAATTAATGTACTTTTACCTGCACCAGTTGCTCCAACTAGGGCCGTCGTTTTGCCATTTTCAATGCTCAGGGTAACATTATTTAGCACTAAATTCTGAGGTTCATAGCCGAAATCCACAGATACTATATCAATGGAATGCTTGAACCCGGTAAATTTAAGTTTGCCATTTGATAAATACTTTTTATTGTCAGTTCTTACCAGTTCTTTAATATTATCTGCCGCTCCTTGTAATGTACTCAAATGCGCTCTAGTACCATTAATATCTTGGACAATTGGTACAACCCGAAAAAGTACAAAAAAGAATGTCAGCAAAGAAGCAACTTGTAAAGTTCCATTGACAACAAAAACAGTAAACGCAAAAATAATCATGCCAATGAGAATTGTACTAGCTATACTTTCAGCTAAAGGTCTGACAAGTGCCCAGGTCAATACAACTTTAGTTGAAGTGCTTACTACTTTATCGCTGGCACTATAAAAACGTTGCCGCTCAAACTCTTGAGTAGCAAATGCTTTAACTGTCCGAATTCCGTTAATAAATTCTATTGCTATTGAGGTAAAGTGACCGTTAGCGATTGAAGTGCTAAAACTCGTTTCCCTAGCCCGTTTATTTAGTGTTGATAATCCTACTCCCATAAGTGTAAATAGGAAGAAAGAAGTAACTGAAAGCTGCCACGATAGCAAAAACATAGAGATGAAGTAGACAGTGGCTGTCATTGCCCTAGTCATCAAAAATGCTGAACCACTGAATAACTGCTTTACTCTCTCAATTTCAGTTGTAATAGTATTAATTAGCTCACCAGAACGAATTTTAGCAAAGTAACTTAGTGGCAATCCTTGCAACTGTTCAAAAATTCGTTTACGCAAGCGATCGGCTAGATGTAGCTGGGTCATTTCCGTGTACACCTGTGCTAAGTAATTGAAGCCAGCACGCATCCAAGTACTCAATAAAATTAGAAAAGATATTCGATATAGTCTATTAATGGCTGAAGTATTAGCAGCTAATATCCAGATATCAAACCACTCAAATCCTGTGCGAATTGGTTCAGCGTTGGGAGTAGTTAGACTTTGTAAGAAGGAAAGGAGAAAACCAATACTAAACCCTTCAAATGTTGCTGCTAAAAATGAGAATACCAAAGCAAAAATGGCAATTTTTTTGAAATATTGAAATTCCCGCAATATCAAATAGTTTTTTTGCCAAAAATTAGTAGCTTTGATTGGATTACTTAGAGGTTCAGGAAGTTGAAAAATCATGAGTAATTTTGAACAATATTTTGACAATTCAGATAGATAGCTATAGCTAATACTAATTCGTAATTAATAAATTTAGATTCTATCTGTGGTTTCCGGTTTAAATCTGTAGGAACGCAAGACCTTGCGCCCCTACTAGTTAAATAAAATATGTAGGTGGCAAATTACAGTGTTTGGCTATCCAAATGCAACAGTTCAGAATCTGTTTGTACTTCCCATGAATTCTGAATTATGGGTAGTTTATTGAGCTGATGTTGTCCTTCTAAACTTAGCTGTATTGCATCTTCTAAAGTCCAATACCGAGAACTCGTCAAACTCATTTCACCTCGCAGCACATTCAATAACTGCGGCAGACCATCCAAACCATATTTACACATCCAATGCCCCAAGGGTGTAATGTTATGGTTTGCAGTTGTGTGAAACTTGATAGCCCGAAAGAGTTTACCCTGCTCTCCCACATACCATTCATAAGAAAAAAGTGATTTTGGCGAGTAAACTTGCGTCAGTACAACCAATCCCAACATTAATGGACTAACTAAGAGCAACAACACTAAAGCTATAATCCAGTCAATTGTGCGCTGCAACCATCCTAAAGGTTGGCTACTTTGTTTGAATAGTTGATTGCCTGAAGATGTGCGGAGAAATGTTGGCTTATGAGCTTGTTCGCACGCCCTAGCCCAAAACCGCAGCGAAGCTTCACCCAGTTTTGGATCTATGCTTACTAATTTGACTGGGGAATGTTTCAAGCATTCTACTAATAATTGCTCGTTATCTAGAGAAGGGAGATACGGTTGTTTTTCTTCAGTGCTAGACTTCACCCAAAGTTGATTTTGTCGCCACTGGAGCGTACAGTATGGAGAGTGATTGTTGTGGTGTTGGGGGGTCGCGGTATAGTAATTCTGTAGAGGAGGAATTATTGCAATTGTCATATGTCTTTGGATTTACACAATAGTGAATTGCTGGGCTGATATCAAAGGCTATTAATGCCAAAGACTCGGATTTGAATTCTGTTTTGCTGACACAATCTGTAGATAATTGCGTGCAAAAATATACAATTTTTACTTGCTATCCAGGCAAGTAGACATCTTTTAGAATTATGTTGCTGAAAGACGTACAAACTACAAATATACGAAGTAGATAGTTAGCAAAAAAACTATATCTAAAGCTTGCTAGGATGGGGATTAGGGTCAGTAGGGAGATGCAGAGGAAAGTGGAAGTCATCCCGTTACTCTATAGCCCCATAACTCCGTACATACGTTTGATTGTGTCTACCTACCTATTGTTTGGATAAATCTGACAGAACTAGTTCACTCTTACTTTTTAGTTGTTTGTAAGGAGTTTCAATATTAAGGATATAAGACTCTGTAGAAATGATGATACGTTCAGACGATTCTTTATTTACTCTTTAAATAGCCAAGGCTTTTCTGAGTAATTATAAAGTTAACATAAATATACTGATCTTATAGATGATAAGAGCATGACTAAATTTTACCCTAAAATAGTTTAATAATTACAAACAAGATAATTAAACAAATTAAAAAGAAAGCTATAAGTAAAGAGTGACTACGTATTGTATTTAATTCCAACTAATAAGCTGTAGAGACATAATTTCTTATAGAGTGTTGTTTTGAAATCTACAAAAAAGTATATGTGCGATCGCATCTTTAGTCAGGCGATCGCACTATCCACAAACCAATTAAAGGGTGAAGGATGAAGTTAAGTAGCAAGATTGCAAAATTTTTCTTCTGCCTTTTGCCTTCTGCCTCCTGCCTCCTGCCTGCTAGCTATTTTTCCACTGCTTGCGGTAGGGCAAATCGATATTGCTTAGGATACTGTACATAGGTACTACCATTAGATACACCATTTGCCACAACCCCAATGAGATTTAACTTGCTGAGCATACTTGTAGCTTGAACAATTTGGCTGCGAGTTACTCTGCCAATGCTTGCTGCTAGTACCACACTACGACAAGATGATGCTGTGAGCATGGCATCCACCAACCCAAGAACAGGCGAGGCATCTATGAGTATCAAATCATAGTTTTCCTCAAATGCTGCCATCAATTGCTTCATCCGTGGCGAACTCAAAAGATTTGCTGGGTCAGCAGGCTTTGGTCCAGCGGTCAAAATATCGATGTAAGCTGAGCCTAGAGAATGAATACCAATCTGATTGGGTAGAGTGACATCACTGGCTAGTAAAGTTGAAAGTCCCTGTTCGTTAGGAAGATTGAGTTGTTCGTGTAGACTAGGGTCGCGTAAGTTGGCATCAATTAGTAGTACCCGTTTGTGTAAACGAGCAGCACTCATTGCTAAGCCCAATGCCAGAGCTGACTTACCCTCATCAGCCAAAGCTGAAGTGATCATCAAAGATTTCAAGCTGGGAACAGAATTCAAAAGCTCAATATTTTTATAAATCAGATCCAGCGATTCCCAACGTGGTGGAGATTGCAACACCTCAACTGTCCAAGGAGCTAACACTTCTGGCTTACCAAAAGGCAACTTGATCGTTGATTCTCTGGTTCTGGCTGGTGGTAGCTTGGGAGTCGTACCCAACAAAGGTAAGGGAACCTGCTTCTCTAACTCGGCAGTGGTATGAACAGAATCATCAGATGCTTCCCGAATGAAGGCGGCAATGCCTCCTAACATTAACCCAACTACCGCACCCAACAAGAGGTTTTGTTTGAGGTTAGGCCCTAACTGTGCGCCTTTTTGAGGTTCTTCCACAACTTCCCAATTAAATCCACCTTTGGCAAGTTCTTGTCGCAATTGTTGTTCTGCCCGCAAAAGCTGTTCTAACCTTTCACGGCTAAATTGCAACTGCGGTAGTATGCGATTGTAATAAGCCAACAAAGGCGGGAAACGTTTGATTTCAAAACGCAGTTGACTCTCTTTCTGTGCCAAAGTTTGATCGCGGGCACTTAAAGCAACTAGAGATGTCTGCGTTTCTACTAGCTGGCTAGCAAGGGTGAGGTCAATTTCACCAAACTGTCCTTGTTCGAGCAAAGGTTGTTTGGAACCGAATACGTTAGCAGACTGTATACCTAAAGTCCTGCCTACTTCTTGTTGTAATAGTTCTTTCTGGCTCTGAAGTTGTTCTTTAAGCTTTTGCACGCTCGGAGTCGCATCCGTGAAGCGCAAGCGCTCTTGAGCTAGGGCTAGTTCTGTTTTTTGGATTTCGTTGAGTAAGCCTTGGTAGCGAGTAGACTGACTCAACCGCGAAGCAACTAGAGCATTTTGTGGAGAACGGTTAAGTTGTTCTTGTAATGATTTTTGGCGTGCCACACCTTCTTCATATTCAGAACGAGTTGCACGGCGATCCTGCTCAATCTTGTTTAAAGCTTCTTCAAGCGCTTTTGCTTGTGACTCCGGATCGATTAAATTTTGGTTTCTGCGAAATCGTTGGAGGTTTGTTTCAGCTGCGTTTACTTCGTCACTAGCCTTGCTTAACTGTTCCCTGATAACTTGCAGACCTTTTTGTAAACGCGAATCCTGTTGTTGTTTGTTATATTCCACATAAACTTGCCGAATGGCAGTCAGAACTTTCTGTGTCTTCTCTGGATCTGTATCGGTATAGTCTACATGGAAAATCTTCGTAGCAACATTATCTTCTTTTGTCCTTAATTGATTTAAGGCTAAAGCATTTTTAATTTCATCTACTGTGATGTCGGGATAGTCAGACTGAAGTTTATCAACAGCTTTTTGGATAAGTCCCGAACTTTGCATCAGATTCAGCTGGGTTGCCGTGTCTATTTGAACATCAGGTTCTATAAACTGACTTTCTAACCCCGCTCCTTCTTTTTTGCCTTGATAATTAGGTTCTACTAGCAACTGCATTGAGCTTTTATATGTAGGCTTTGTTCTAGCAGTTACAAAAGCTGCGATCGCAATTGAAGCGATAAATACAGCTAAGAACCAAGGAAATCTGCGAATAAATACTGTAAACAGTTGCCCATAACTAGGTTCTGAATCAGAAACTGAATTTGGACTGGGATTTAGACTAGTTTGAACCACGTTTATTATCCTTCTGGGCGAGACGCTCCGCGAACAGCTAACAAATTTGACAAGAAAGAATTCAGGAGTCAGGAATCAGAATTCAGAAGAATTTCCCTCTGTAGGTAACTGGTGTTAGCGACACTCCTAGCGTCACCTAAAGAGTGAACCAGTACTATTTCACCAAATCGAAGATTGGGCAATCTTCAATTAGTGGTAAGTATAAATCCTCACTAATTGCATTCTGACTTCTGAATTCTGACTTCTCTTTAAGCGACGCTACAGGTTTGATTAATAATTTTCTCAACCTTGCTAAAAAATACTTGCTCCGAAAAATTGTTCACTGCATGATTACGAATATTTTCATAATCCCAAGCTATTTGTCCGGACTCTAGTAGTGCAGCTTGCAAAGATTCGGGTGTTTGTCTTTTAAAAAACACTCCTGTCTGACCATGTATCTGTGTATCTAATACGCCACCTGCTCCATAGGCAATGACTGGTGTTCCACTAGCATTTGCTTCTACTGGAACTAATCCATAGTCTTCTAAGGCTGCGACTATGACGGATTTGGCTTTAGAAAATAAGTCTTTGCGCGCTTTATCGCTGACATGTCCTAAGAATTCAATATTATCTAATGCTTTGGATTTTAAGCGTTCTTTTTCTGGCCCATCACCTGATATTAATAACCGCCAACCCAGCCAATTAAAAGCTTCGACTATTATATCCAGACGCTTATAGCTAATCATTCTGGCTGAGGCCAGATAATATTCGTCTTTTATCTCCGAAAAAACAAAGTTACTGGTATCAATTGGATAGTTAACTACAATTGCTGGTTTACCATAAATACTTTGAATGCGACGGGCAACAACGCTGGAATTAGCAATGTAAAGGTCAGGTTCCTGCGCGTATTTTAGGTCTACCTTTCTCATTACTTGAAAAATCTTTTCGATTAAAGGCGCAAAATATCTATAGTCTCCATACTCCCGTAAATAAGTTGCTGTATCCCACAAGAAACGGGTAACATTATGGCAAAAACAAATGTGTTGTGCATCCGGGCGTTTTCGTACTGCTTTGGCGAAGCTGGTGCTACTGCTAACAATCAAATCGTAGTCTTGCAAATCCAAGGCACGAAAGGCAGGAAAATAAAAAGGAGCCATTAATCTAAAATACTTTGCTGCACCGGGAATTTTTTGCAAGCAAGTCGTTTTAATTATCCGCTCACCCATATCAATAGTTTTTTGCGGATCGTATAGAGAGGTAAAAATATCCGCTTGGGGGTAGCGCTTACAAAGCAATTCAAATACGCGCTCAGCCCCACCGCGCTGGGTCAAGTAATCATGGACTAGAGCAATTTTCATAGGCTCGATCTAATGTGCGTCAGAATTTTGTTTGAACACTTCCCAGCAAGTTATTATGAGAAATTTCAGTGTTCTGTATAAATATTCTTTTTATAGAGATTATTTGACAAAAATAATCCCTAGAAATATCTGTTGAGGGATGACGGATGACTGAGTGGTTCGTTGTTTGTAGGGTGGGCATTGTGATGCCCACCCTATTTTTCCCCAAATTAACGAGAGTTGTTAGTGCTTATCGAAAAAGTATTGGATACTATCCAACAGTTGCCAGAATTTTCTCTGGAGCAAAATAAGCATCCTGTTCAGCTCTGAGTTGGTCGCACAGTCTGCCTTCAGGCAACTGTACATCATCGTAAGTGAGAACGCGATCGCGAGGAATATCTCGTTTCAGGCGGCATCCTTCGGCTAAACCCATTGGTAAAAGTTTTTGCTCTTGGACAATATCGGAATTTTCACACTGTCCATAGGTCATGTAGTAGCCGATGCCATCGAGAGTTTCTCCTGCTTTCAAGTCGATTTTGGCTGTGGTGACTACATCTACTAACGGGCCTGCTAGTGGAGACATAACGGCATCACCGAACAGTACAGCACGAGCAACAGACAGTGGGACTTCAAAATGACAGAGATGATAAGGAGTATAGAAGCTGTAGAGGGGGCCTTCACCTAACTTGTACAAGTTGAGGTAATGGCGTTGCTTGGGGTCGTCGTGAGTGGCAAATACGAACACACCAGGGCCGGGTTTTGCACCAACTACATAATCAACAATGCCACCTAGCTGCTTGAGTTGTTCTACATCATACATTTGGGTCATCTCATCGACATGACCGGTAAAGTCATATCCCAACATTCCCCGCTTGGCAACTTTCATTCCTGTGGCGTTGGCAACAATCGCTTGCTCAAAGGAAATTTTCGTCCCATCGGCAAAGCTTGTCACCATGTGGGCTTTTTGACCCCAGCGTTTCGCAAATCCTTCCTGGGTCGTCGGATTGCGGTAGGGGTCTTGGAGTCCTTTAATGTTACCGCACAATAGCGGAATCAGACCAATACTTTTGACAAATCGGTAAAGATTCATTTGCACGCCTGGCTGGTCGCCATCACAAGCGCTGAGAATCACTCCTGCTTTGTCAGCATACACTTTCAGGATGGGGCCAATCGTGCCGTCGAGTTCGGCATTCATCATAATTACATGCTTGCGATGGGCGATCGCTTCCATGACGATATGAACGCCAAATTCGACTGCGCCTGTAACCTCAATGATGGCTTCAATGCCCTCGGCGCGGCATAATAATTTGGCATCTTCAGTGACTGCGTATTTGCCTTTTGCGATCGCATCTTCTAATTCGCTGGCAGTCGCTACAACTTGAATATCTTCAATCCCAGCCTCTACATAAGCTCTATTAGCAGCATCAATCTGACGGTTGGAGATAGCAACCAATTCCATTCCCGGAACTGAATTGATAATTTGATTAGCAATACCTCGACCCATAAAACCAGCACCAATCATCCCCACTTTGATAGGATTACCTGCTGCGGCGCGTGCTTGTAGGGCGTTATCAATAATAATCATTAGCTAGATTCCTCTATTAGTTCTTTATTTTTCGGATTTACCGCCAGAAGTTTGGGGCTATCTCTTCCTCTACGTCTTTGGCAGTTCTTTTACCAAATATTAATTAACTATTATTAGGTGATACCAATCACCTAATCCTCAATTAAATGGTTACTTCTACAGGGTCGGGACTGCCAATAGGAATTGTTTCCAACAAAGGCCAATTTAAATCTTTCTCAGAAACTTCAGTCACCTCTAGGGGCCATTCAATATTAAAAAATGGGTCATCATAGCGTAGCCCCTGCTCATATCCTGGTGTATAAAATTCACCAACTTGATACACAACCTCAGTGTCATCTGTGAGTGTTTGATAACCGTGAGCAAACATTTCAGGCACATACAAAGCGCGACGATTTGCTGCTGTTAATTCCACACCAATGTGTGATAGAAAGGTGGGTGATTCAGGACGCATATCAATAATTACGTCATAAATAGCACCTTTGGTGCAGCGAATTAATTTTGTTTCTGCTGCTGGTGCTAGTTGATAATGCATTCCTCGTAATGTGCCTTTGATGTAGTTATAAGACAGATTACATTGAGCAACTATTGGCTTTAAACCATGTGCTTCAAACTCTTTAGCGCAAAAAGCACGAGCAAAAAAACCACGGCGATCGCGTTTTTCTTCTAAGTCAATGATGAATGCGTCTTGGAGTTCTGTAGAGGTAAAAATCATGGATACCTTTAATATGAATGTTGAGTAGAGAAAATAGTCGACAACTGCTTAGTATTTACACTAGAAAATGCATTAAACAGGAACTTTAACTACTTTTGGTCTGGCGAAAGTATCGTCCCAATATTGCGTACAAAGTTCTGGTCGCTTGGGAGGATTGGCAGTGTATACAAAAAATAGCGCTGACCGTTCTTGTGAACGCAGAGTGCCGTGATGTAAAGTAGTTCTGGGGTCTGTAATAATCACTGTACCTGCTGGCCCAGGACAAGATTTCCAAGCTGATTCTGGGATAATTTCTTTTAGTTGTGCATCGTTGATACCTAAATATCCAGACTGCCATAGCTTGTAATTAATTCGATAAGAATTTAAAGCTGGGAAAGAGGTTAAAGATAGCGGAACGTATTCAAAAGGGCCGTGCTTTTCTTCTACATCGGTCAAATAAATGATTACTTTAACCATCTTGCGATCTTCAGAATCTTTATGCCATAGCAGCGTCCCAAACTGATGTTGATTGGGAAAATCTTTGCGTAGATGTACGCCTTGAAAAGCAACGGGAAGACCGATGTAATTTTCAACGATATGCAGCAGTCTTTTTTCACTTCCCCAAGCAACAAATTCTGGTAAATCTGTAACTGTGTAAATTTCCGGCAGTTTTTGGGTTCGGTCGCTATCGGTTACTAACATTCCAGACATTTGATCGTTAGCAGCCTTGAGCAATTCTAAGTTAGATGGAAATCCTAACTCAGCAAGTGTGGTAACGTAAACTCCGTCTTTTTTAAGAGAATCAAGAATCAGGCGATCGCGTCTTGCTAATGCAGGTAAATTTTTCCTATACTGCCAAAGTGCTAATCTATAACCTAACTCAGATTTCAATGCCAATATTTTATCTTCAAGCATCTTCAGCACAGTATAGCTAACTTATTTTGTTAAGGGACATCCAATAATTAAATTACTCAGTTCCTGCATCCAATACCAGTATCCAATTTCTTCTCCCCCTGCCTCCCCTGCTCACCCAAGCGATTGATTATTTTTTTATTTGGAAGTCCCTAAGGTGGGTAGTGTACCCAATTTAACTTCATCAGATTTTAGATAAAACTCCGGTCTGGGATAAGAATTATCCCAGAAATGAGTACAAAGTTGTGGTTGTTTAGGAGGGTTAGCAGTGTAGGCAAAAAATAGCACTGACCGTTCCTGCGTGCGAAGAGTGCCATGATGCAAAAGTCTTCTTGTATCAGCAATAATGACTGTACCTGCTTTTCCCGGACAAGGCTTCCAAGCTGATTTGGGGATAATTTGATTTAGCGTTTCATCATTGATTCCTCCGGAATTTTTAATCTTATATTTAATTCGATAATAGTTAAGTTGATATTTGGAGGTAAGATGCGACGGCACATATTCAAAAGGGCCATGCTTTTCTTCTACATCATTTAAGTAAATCATGATTTTCAGAACTCGGCGGTCTTCTATATCTCTATGCCATAGCAGTGTGGCAAACTGATTTTTGTTGGCAAAATCTTTGCGGAGATGTACGCCATGATAAGCAATAGGAAGACCAATGTAATTTTCAATGATGTTGAGCAGTCTTTGTTCTTTTCCCCAGTTATAAAATTCTGGTAAATCTGTAACTATGCAAATTTCAGGCGGATTTTCGACTAAATCGTTATAGTTAGCTGTTCCCATGCTTGGTAATAGACTGCGAGCAGCATCAAGCATTTGTGAGGTTGATGTAAATCCTAGTTCTGTGATGGTTGTAATGTAAATACCTTCGTTCTTGAGAGACTTAAGAATTCGGCGATCGCGTTCTTCCAATGGAGGTAATTTTTTTACATGTTGCCTAAGTTTAACTCGATAATCTAACTCATAATTTAACGATGAAACCTTTTCTTGAATATTGTTAATCATCATATGATTACTTAATTGTGATTATAGATTGATGGAGCGATTATTGTTATTTGCTCGCACTTCTTGAGTAGATGTTTCATTGGCTTCGGCAACTTTCAACTCTTTAAAAACTCCGACATCAAAAGCAGAAATGCTGACCAAAGCCACAAAAGGTACTACTGTCTTGATGGCATATACAGGCCATCTTCTTAAAGCACCTAAGAAAACTTTCCAGCTAACATCTTTAGAGTTTTGCAAAAGCATTCGCCTACAAAACTGCTTAGAATATCCACTTTCCTCAAGTTTTAAAATCACTTCGGGTATATGTTTGTATTGCATTAACAGGGCAGATTTTGGTTCTTTCTGCCAATAACTCACACCCACAATACATTCTAAATAGGTTTCTTTGGTGACAATTACGCTGCCATTAGCGGCACAATAGCCAGCTAAGTATGCTAAAGATATCCAATTAGTGGCAGCATCTGGCCAAATTTGTAGCGCACGTTTTACTAAGTCAGTACGATAGACAGTAGCAGTTAGGAAAATCACTGCACCGACACTTTTTGAAAAACAATGTTCAAATATGGCTTTGCCATCGCCACAAGCATCTTCACTGTCAGCATCAAACCAGCGGTTTCCGACTATTGTCGGTGGATGTACTGCTTCACCAGTAATTTTATTTCTGCCAGAGAAGTTAAGAAATAATAATGATAAATCTTCATGTTGTTTAATTTTATCAATGACATAAGTAATAGCTCTATGCTGGATTGGATCGTCATCGCCAATTGTCCAGACATACTTTGTTGTTGCTGAATTTAGGCAGTACATAATATTTCTCATTACGCCTAAATTTTCCGGATTTTTATTGACTTTAAAAGTAAAATCGCTGAGAATTTCTTGCCATTTTTTAATTACACACTGAGTATTGTCAGTAGAACAATTATCAGAGACTAAAATTTCACACTCAGATTCAAATCCTTTGATAGCTTGAGCTAACCATGCTAACTGTTTATCCAGTAAATCGGCACGGTTATAAGTAGGAAGGGCAATGGTCAGTAATTTATTCATTGTTAAAAGCATCACTTATTAGGTGTGATAATTCCGAATCAAATATTTTTGATTCGGAATATAAAATACAGTGTGGGATGCTGTTTAGATAGCCAATCTACTTATTCCAGAAAAAGTCTTGGTTAATTTGCTGGGTACGAATCAGGTACTCTAGTTGTTTTAACCGTGTAAATCCTCTAAATAGGAAAGTATCTTCAGTCATATCAATTTGACTGAATAAATTAAATAATTGCTGGGCACCACGTTGGGCATTCCAATCACACTTGAATCCGGGTAAGATAGCGTTAATTTTCTCGAAAGATACTCGATAGCTGCGATTGTCTGCACCATTATCACCAAAGGACAATTTACAGCCTGGGAAAATATCAGCAATAATTTCTGCAATTTCTTTAACGCGATAATTGTTCGTTGTATCTCCTACATTAAAAATTTGGTTGTGTACAATGTCGCGGGGTGCTTCTAAAGCACAGACAATTGCCTTACAAATATCTAGTGCATGAACTAATGGTCGCCAAGGTGTACCATCACTTATCATTTTGATTTCTTTGCTAGTCCATGCCAACCCTGCCAAATTGTTTAAGACAATATCAAACCGCATCCTGGGGGAAGCGCCAAAGGCAGTGGCATTCCGCATAAACGTAGGAGAAAAATCATCGTCAGCTAACGGTTTGACATCTCTTTCTACGAGAGTTTTACATTCTGCATAGGCTGTTTGAGGATTAATAGGAGAATCTTCTGTAACATCACCTTCGGTTGCAATGCCGTAGACACTGCACGAAGACATATATACGAAGCGACGCACACCCATTGTCTTAGCTAGATTAGCCAAACGAACAGAACCTAGATGATTAATTTCGTAGGTGATATTGGGTGCTAATTGTCCGGTAGGATCGTTGGAGAGTTCCGCCATGTGAACCACTGCCTCGACACCTTGCAAATCTTCAGGGGTGATGTGACGAATATCTTTGTTGAGAGTTTTGGCTGTGACTTCAGTACCGTTGTACAGCCAACCAACTTTATAGAAACCTGTATCTACACCGATAACTTCGTGTCCTCGTTCGATTAACAGAGGAGGTAATAAAGAACCTAAATAGCCTTCTGTTCCGGTTACTAATACTTTCATTTGTGTTTAAAAAATGTTGATTGTTGCGATTAATAGTCACACTAAGATTACTGCTACCTTATAAGTCAATACAGTAAGGCCCTTCATGAACGCCGCAACGAACTATGACGCATCTCAACGAGAGACATCCTTGCACTAGTGAGGATTGAGTCATATGCGTAGTGACTGAAACTTTTTGCAAGCTTACTGATTGGGCGACAGCAGCAGTTTAATGTGTCGAGACTCTACTTGACCAAAGCAGGGAAAGAGTTACGAGGAGGACAGTTGCTACAACGGGGAGGCAGCGCGGTCTTGGGGTTTCCCCAAGTGGAGGAAGTGGCATCCAAGACTCCGACTTCCTCACCGCGTCCCCTGCCCTCCTATCTATGCAGTTACTACAGCCTCAAGATGCGATTGTTGAGGAATTTGTGCGACGATCGCTTTGCCAATCTCCAAAGAAGAAGTGGCAGCTGGGGAAGGCGCATTGCAAACATGGATGGAATTTTCACCGGGAACGATTAAAAAGTCGTCCACCAGAGAACCATCGTTCATCAATGCTTGGGCGCGGACTCCTGCATGGGTGGGGACTAAATCCTCTGCTTGGACTTCGGGAATTAGTTGTTGCAAACTTCTCGTGAAGGCTGCTTTACTAAAGGAACGAATGATTTCTTGAATGCCTTCAGGGGCGTGTTTGGCTGCCAATTTCCAAAAACCAGGGTAGGTAATGACTTCAGCAAAATCGCCCAAGTTAAAGTCGGTTTTTTTGTAACCTTCGCGTTTGAGGCTAAGAACTGCATTCGGCCCGGCATGGACGCTACCATCTATCATGCGGGTAAAGTGGACACCCAAGAAAGGAAAATCGGGATTGGGAACCGGATAAATGAGAGTTTTGACTAGATAACGTTTTTCTGGGGTGAGTTCGTAATATTCTCCCCGGAAGGGTACGATTTTCGCACCGGGTTCGACCCCACCTAACTTAGCAACGCGATCGCTGTGCAATCCGGCACAATTGATGACAAATCGTGTTTCAAAGCTGCTGTTGTTGGTTTCCAGTACCTGATTTTTACCACTGGGGGAGATTTTCAGGACTTTTGTATTCAGACGTAAATCTCCCCCCTGCTTTTGAATTAACTCAGCGTATTTTAAACAAACTTGTTTGTAATTAACAATACCAGTCGAAAATACTTTAATTCCACCTACGCAACTCACATGAGGTTCAATTTCTTTAACTTCTTCTGGGCTAATTTTCTGGACTTCTATGCCATTTTCTAAGCCACGTTTGTAGAGGTTTTCTAGGCGCGGTAGTTCTTGTTCCTCTGTTGCAACAATTACCTTACCGCAGACTTCGTGTTCAATGCCATACTCTTGGCAGAACTCTACCATTGAGCGACTACCGTCACGACAGAATTTAGCTTTGAAACTGCCTGGCTTATAGTAAATGCCAGAGTGAATCACTCCACTATTATTGCCGGTTTGGTGAAATGCCCAGTTGCTCTCTTTTTCTAGTACTAAAATTTTGGCATTGGGATAGCGTTTGCCTAAAGCCATCCCTGTAGACAGGCCAACTATTCCCCCACCGACAATAGCAAAATCATACATTGGTATTATTGCACTCGAAACGACGACAAAAAAGTTAGGAGTAGAGACGCGATTAATCGCGTCTGTACAATATTTAAGAGAAGCGATTATACTCTTACGAGAAGCCGCTCTTACGAGCGTCTACGCGTCTGTACAGTTAGTAGTTAAATTCAAGTTATAACTCATTACTTACCACTTTTATAACTCATAACTTATTACCACACCTGCCAAGGAGCCTCACCGCTCTTCCACAGGTCTTCTAGATAGTTTTTATCTCGTAAAGTATCCATTGGTTGCCAAAAACCATTATGCTTGAAAGCAGATAGCTGTTCCATATCAGCTAGCTTTTCTAATGGTTCTTTCTCCCAAACGGTGGAGTCATCAGCAATTAAGTTGAGTACTTCCGGTTCTAGCACAAAATAACCGCCGTTAATCCAAGCTCCATCACCTTCAGGTTTTTCCCGAAAGCTATTGATTTTAGTTTGCTCTTGTCCTAGGGAAATCGCGCCAAACCGTCCTGCTGGTTGAACGGCTGTGAGAGTCGCCAAGCTCCTTTGTTCTTTATGAAAGTTAATTAGCTCTGTGATATTTATATCGCTCACACCATCTCCATAGGTGAAGCAAAAAGTATCATTGCCAAGATGCTCGCAAACTCGCTTTAAGCGTCCGCCTGTCATTGTGTGGTCGCCTGTATTTACTAAGGTGACACGCCAAGGTTCGGCATACCCAGAATGCACATTCATCTGATTAAAACGCATGTCAAATGTAACATCTGACATGTGTAAAAAGTAGTTAGCAAAATACTCTTTAATGATGTAACCTTTATAGCCGCAACAGATGATGAAGTCATTAATACCGTGGGCAGAGTAAGTTTTCATTATGTGCCAGAGAATTGGCTTACCACCAATTTCTACCATCGGCTTGGGTCTGATACTGGTTTCTTCACTGAGGCGCGTACCAAGCCCTCCAGCCAAAATCACCGCTTTCATGCAATTACCTCGGAGATTTGCAGGGAGATTATTATTTGAATTTCTCGATATGAGGAAGATGCACGTGGTAGGGAGAAAATTTTTTCTTCAAATGTATTTTTCTCCGTACATAATCTAACGAAAATTCATCACAAGAATGTAAAGAGCAGGTAAATAAAAATCTTTTATGTGTAAAATATTTATGAATATCTAAAAAGCAAAAATTGCATAATTTAAATAAATCAAAATAATACCTAAAAAATAATTAGGGTTAGCGAAAGCTAACCCTATTATGCAAGGTTTTTTTACAATTACTAGCCCAATAATACTAGTAATAAATTGTGGCAAAAATTACTAACTTTCAAGTAGAGTAACTCCAACAAATAAATGATATTATTGGCGAATTCGTAGGGAGGTCTACCAAAGACAAGGGGAGCAGGAAGAGAAGTTGCCATAGTGTAGCGAAGCGCGAGTCTTCTCCCAAGGGGAGACGCTACGCGAACGAGCGTCACGAGCGTCGGAGGGTTTCCCTCCAAGCAAACTTCGGGGAGGTAGGGGGAGATGAAGGAGATGAAATAAATCCCCATTGCCCCTAATCCCCAGAGGGGGTCCCGAGTTCCCCAGTCCCCAGCCATCTAGTGTGATTTGATATTATTCCACATACTAGAACCTTGGAATAAATTATTACATTTATCTTCTTCTATGACACAAAGACTGCTAAGTGCTTGTTGGTAATTTTCTGTATCTTCTTGTTCTAGGGAAAGTTTAGCAGCTGTGTTTAAATCTTGAATGGCTTGCTGATGATTTTGGTCTGATTTGCTACTAATATATTGGGCAATTTCATACCGTAGCATACCTCGTTTGAGATAAACTTTCGGTAGTTTGTCATTAATCAGTAACGCTTGGTCAAAGTCAGAAAGTGCTTTTTGATATTCTTGACTGTAATCACCACTATATTGTGCCATTTGATAGCGCACAGAAGCACGCTGAAAATAAGCTTCTCCTTTAGATGGATTGAGTGCGATCGCCCTTGTCAAATCCGCAATTGCTCGTTTGAAATCTTCTATAGCTGTGCCACTGTATTTAGCCATTTGCGAACGAACAACACCCCTTCTCAAATAAGCTTCGACTTCTTTATCGTTAAGCTCTAGGGCATGATTGTAATCGGCGATCGCTTGTCTGTACTCGCGATCGGGATCGTTACTATACTCAGCAAGCATGTAGCGAGCATTGGCTCGATTTACAAAACCTTTGACTTCATTAGGATTAATTTGCACAGCTTGGTTATAGTCTACAAGCGCACCTTCATAGTCTTTGAGATTGTAGCGAGCATTGCCTCGGTTCACAAAAGCTTTGGCATATGTAGGTTGCTGTTTTATGGCCTGGCTAAAATTTTCAACCGCTTGCTCGTAGTCTCGTGTTTGGTAAGCAGCATGACCCTGCTTGTAGTAATCAGCGAAGTTGGCATTGGGATTGTTAGTTTTGGAACGAGTCATCAACGATTGTTGAGTGTATGCATTTTGGGAAACAAACGGACGCGTAAATTTAATCATTACGTCCAGATATCCCAACATCCCAAAACCCAGCAAGCCAAAAACCACTGGATAAAACTTCGCCTTCCGGGAACGTTTGCGTGGAGAATAGGTAGCGGTGTTTGCTTGCTGCCAATAATTAAATTGGTGTAATGGTGTTACTGGCTGTGGTAAACCAGGAACTTGGGTGTAACGCCGCTTTGGTTGAATTCTCGGCTTGAGATGTTCTCTATTTTCTATTGCTCGATGTGATGGGAACGGATCGCGTCCGCCTAATCGCAAAGCGCGTTCGCACCAAGGACAGCCGTGCAGGTGGTTGTTATAGCGATGCTGGGGATTGGTGATGCAGGTAATTAGGCTATCTTCGGCTTCAGCTACTGCCGATAGCCAATTTTGGGCACTGGGGCGTAATTGTGGATCGTTGTGACCTTCCTCAAAACAACGTACAAACAGTTCTTGTAATTTGGGATGCAGAATTTCCCAAGCGGGTGCAATGGGTGTAGGCAGGTAAGGGACTTGCCGCTTTTGACTATAAGTGAAATGTCCGCCAGCAATGCGCGCTTCGTAGGGCGGTGGTTCAGAATTACCTTGAAATATGCCAGAGAAGGGGTGGGTGCCTTCCATTAACAATTGGAATATCAACACTGCCAAGCCAAATAAGTCATGGGTGACTTCGCGATCGTGTTGAGCAAAAATCTTATTCTGTAGTTCTGGTGGGGTAAACTCTGGTTTACCTACTGGGCAGCGATAAACAACATTATTGTCTGGCTCGCGTACTTGGAAGGAGTCTGTGTCTACCAAGGTGACTAATGCTGTGTCGCTGACGAGGATATTGGACTCATTCACATCGCCAACGCAATATCCACTGTTGTGCAAAGCTGCAAATGCTGCTGCTAAATTACGCGCAGTCCGGAGTAGGTACTGATAATTGAATAAAGGACAGTGTTGACGACGGGTTCTGGGGTTGTAAAAGTCGATGATCGGACGCATTCCCCGAATCCGTGGCATTAAAAAGCCGATGATGCGTTCGCCCTTGATTTTGTCATCGCCAGAGGTGTCGTTGATATCTGCTGCTAGTAATAAATCCTGTGGCCAAGCGATGGAAATATGTCCTAAGCTAGCTGTCGGATTTTCTGGTGGGTTAGCCAGCATCGCCTGGAGTTTGTAAGCATGAGCAACTGTTGGTTTGTGATAAACCTTGGCTACTAAGTCACCATCAGACGGCACAGCATAGATACAAGCTTCACCGCCACGCCCTAGACTGACGCTGAGATTGATAATTTCTTTAGGAAGACAACGAAGTACCTGCATGATAGAATTACACTTAACGGGAGTTATTTAAAAGACTAGATTTACAGAATCCTCAAAAGATTGCTGAGTGGTATGAGGATTCGGAATCGGTGGCATCAGAGGAGCTATTGTTACTCAGCACTCAGCACTCAGTAATTATCACTCCTAAAGGTTTATGTGTTGTTGAAGGCAGCAATAATGAGCGTCAAATCGTCATCGGTACGTTGCGTAATCCGCTCGGAATTTAAAAACTTCACCAACTGCTCTTTTGCGAGTGTCCTATCTTCGGTATTCTCGACAAAGTCGAATAAAGGAAAAAAGAACGGTTTGTGAGGTTCGCCAACAACCATATTCAAAGCCAGCATTTGTAGACCGTCAGTCAGAGCAGCAACATTGACTATTGCTTCGCGCCACAATCTCATTTGAGCTGTATCTATGGCATCCAGTGAAGTCAAAAAAGTCGTTTCGTTGATGTATTCGCCATTGTTAGGTACGGTCAGCGCCACTAAGTTACCCTTACGATCCTTTACGACTGCCAACCCATCACCAATCTGTGCCGCTGCTGCCATGTCTGGTGTCGCGATCGCAATAATTAAGGTAGTTGCTAAGTCTTGAGGCTGTTTCCTGCAAGCCGCCGCCTCATCTTCCACCGCTTTTCTGGCTGCTAGTAGGGCCTCATGTAACAGCGATTGCACAATCGCATCATCGCTGAGGGAGTCTCTAGTGATTTCTTGAATTGATAAGTTTTCTATTGCTGCTTCCACAGCCACCATTGCTCCCACTTTTCCCTGGCTGGCGGAACCTGCACCATCGGCTGCGGCGGCCACTAACACATTACCCGGCAATACCTGCCAGTGATGGGCATCTTGACACAGCTGCTTGTTTTTGATGTGGCTTGTACCACAGACAGATGCGGCGACTACCCGCCAATGAGAAATCTGTTTTGATGTGTTCATAGATATGTTCCAACAGCTAGCTGTGTGAGTATGAGGCCGCGATCGCATTTAAATAGACCCCCAGCCAATAGGTGGTAGTGCTACCTGTTCGTCTACTTGGGAATGCGAAACCGCTGACATACTAGCCGATAACCAGACAAACATCTCAATAAAGTTCAGTCCTTTGAGCTTTAGAGGCGTACGCACAGCTATTTGATTTAAGCGACCCATATTAGCATTTTCCACACCCACGGAGAAAAAAGCTACGCGTTTATTCGCCTCATCTCCTTGCAAGCGCTGTGACGCTTGTTCTACTACATGCTCTAGTTCACCCTGCGGCTCTCCATCAGTAATCATGAATACCCAAGGACGATAGTAAGCAATGCCGTTGGCACGATACAGGGATTTGCGCTCTTGAATCATGTCTAAAGCTTTATGAATCCCCATACCCATAGTCGTTAATCCCTGCGCTGTCAGGATTGGAGGATTGAATTGATCGGCAGTCACGAAGTCTTGCACTACATTCACATGACTATCAAACGTGACGATCGCTACCTCTACCCGTCTGGATGCCAAGGAATTTTTCACTAATTCATCCTTTAAGGTCAACAACCCTTGATTCAAAGCCTCTATGGCATCTCCTTGCATCGAACCGGATGTGTCTAGCAATAGCACACAAGGACAACGTGGTTCTGGGTTTTCAGCAAACTCTACTACTTCATCAAGTCTTAAGGTATCATGCATAACTTTTTGTGTTATGTTATAGTCCAAAGCTTTATTTTCCTTTTTTCAAAGTATATAGTTTAGTTTCCGGAGCCTACGAGCCTAAAGGTAGATGTTTGGTCGTAGCTGTTGGAATCTTTATTAATGTTGTTTTTCTTAGCGAATTTTTTACAATATTTAAGAAATTTTTGAGCATAGTCTAGCCGTAAGATAATTTATCAAGGGTTAATATTACTTAAATGAGTAAATTTACTAACCTATATATAGAGAAAACACAGAACATAAATCAATAATAGGCAGATTTACGTAAGCAAAATCTTAAAGATTTTATGTAGAGAATTTATTTTTTGTATAAAACAAATCGATCCAAATTAACCTCATCACCATGAAAACTCTCAGCGTCTTCCCTTAAGAACTTTAGCCGAAAAAAGATATCTGTCTACAGCGATCGCGCTACATACAACTAATTAGCTTGAAAATAGGGACTAATAAACGCCAGTTGCTTTAACGGTGGTTCCTACCCTGCGGGTACTGCTTCTCCTAACAGAGACGCTAACGCGAACGGAAAATTCATTCGGCAAAGCTGTTCTCGTGCCCCTGCGAGGAAGCAAGTTACGCCCAACGGCGACCTTAAAAGAAGAGTAAAGTAGCCACTTAGAGCGCGTCTACAAGTCTGGCGACCGAACGGACTGCCTTTGTAGCAAATGCCGTCAAACGACATTGCTAAGGATAAAGTCAATGAGTCAGTCAGGTAGACTTTCATTTGTTCTCGTGTACGCAGTTCATGATGGCTACTTTGGCTGTAATTGTCATAGCTTTTAATATATGTACATATTCTTCAAAATCAGAATATTTTTTTTCTATATAAAAATTACAACTAATAAAATACCGCATGTTCATACCTATCTCCTGTAATTTTTCTCAAAACAACTCCAAAACATGAATAATTTTGGTACATTCACGGTACTACGTCCCCAGAGTTTGTTAAGACAGTTATCTAGTTGTTCTGAAACTACTTGTTTGCAAGCTTTGAGTAACTTAGTTACTTGGTCTATTTACTTAGAGCAAGGGACAATAACCTATGCCACCCATTCGGTAGAACCTTTCGATCGACTTGAACGCCATCTGCGTCGCCTTAGCGATAAAATTCCTAGACTTACCAGTGAAACTCGTGTCCAACTGCGTTTGGTGTTTGAAACTGACTCACATCAGTTGACAGAAGACCGTACTAATGAAATGAGTCAGCCTTCTGAATATCAAGCTATTCACTGGCTGATTAATGAAGGATATTTAGACACTACACAAGCTACAGCCCTGATTCAGGAATTGGTTAAAGAAGTGATGGAATCATTTCTGTTAATCAAAACAGGCACCTTTTCATTAAGCAATTCACAGCAGACAGTACCAAAAATTTGCAGGCTAGATGTAGAAAAACTCATAGACCGCTGTCAAATGCAAATACAGCATTGGCAGTCTTTATCGCCCCACATTTCTTCTCCCTATCAGCGTCCATACCTGTTGATTAGTAGTGAGATGCACAGCAAACATTTTCCAGATATCCAGCCAAATTTAACTAGTTGGATGAAAGGTTTCAGCCTGCGTCATCTTGCTGTCATTATGAATCAAGATGAAATACAACTGGCTAAAAATTTATACCCTTACATTATCAAAGGCGGGATTATATTGCACGAACCAGATCCACCCTTTGATAAATTACCAAAGAATTTGGCAGACTTGTTATTATCTCCTAGATATACAACAGCATTACTTGATAGAGAATTAGTTGACACAGTAGTGGTAGAAGTAAGTAACAATGTTGCTCAAACTTTTGCCAACATTCCTATAGAACATATAGCCACTGTACGGGAGTTAGCACAGATTTCTACTCCTCCAAGAGACAATATTCAGGAATTAACAATATCAAATAACATAAATCTTCTTCCTGAAAGAGTAACGGCTGCTACCGTACCCGCCAAACAGGTCTATAAAATTGTTTCTGTCGATGATAGCCCCACAATTCTTAAAGAAATTAGTCGTTTCTTAGAGAGTGAAAGTTTTTCTGTGGTTGCTATTGATGACCCGTTAAAAGCTGTGATGTCAATTATTAGACATAAACCAGATTTAATTTTACTGGATCTTAACATGGCAGGCATTGATGGCTATGAGTTATGTCGCCTTATACGAAATAACTCAATGTTTCAAAATACTCCTATTATTTTTGTCACTGGTTATAAAGGAATTGTAGACAAGGTGAAAGCAAGATTAGTCGGAGCATCTGGTTATTTAACTAAACCTTTTACGCGAGCGGAATTATTAAAGATTGTCTTTATGCATTTGACTTGATGAAACTTTTGTTTAATACATAACTAAACTATTATCTTGCTTTGCTATGACGATTGGAAATCGCGGCTATACAAACGTAGACGCTTTGCGGCTTACCGCAGGGTAGTTCGCCTGCACAAACTTGGAGAGATATAGCTTTTTTAAAGGTAATAAGTAACGTCAATTATTTCTTTATATAGGAAACTTCTAGGATTTCATAGGTACGTACGTGGAGCGATGAGTCAAGAGACATCGTTCCCCATGCACATTGTATGGGAGAATATTTTCATGGATACTAATCTAAAAGTTGTCGAAAACTTAATTCTAGAAGCCCTAGAACTTGGCGGTCAGACTACTAAGCGTGCCGTTATTGAAGAGGCACTACGAGAGTATGTGCAGCGTCGAAAGCAGTTAAAAATTATGGAGCTATTCGGCACGATTGAATACGATGATAATTATGACTTTAAGGAACAGCGCCAAAGAATGTGAAAGTCATTGTTGATACATCAGTTTGGTCTTTAGCTCTCAGAAACAATTCCAAAGTTGAGAATTCCTCCCATATTGTATTGTTTCGAGATTTAATTACGGATGGTCGAGTTGCCTTGCTAGGTGCTGTCCGGCAAGAAATACTTTCAGGGATTCGTCACATCGACCAATACAATATGCTGAAAAACTATCTTCACGCATTTCCTAATCTTGAGTTAGATGTCGAAGACTACGAACTTGCTTCTGAGTTTTATAACACTTGCCATCACCATAGTATTTCAGGTACAAACACTGATTTCCTCATTTGTGCCGCAGCCGTTCGTAGAAATTACAGAATCCTGACTATAGACAAAGATTTTGAGAACTTTAGTCAATATATTCCGATCAAGTTAGTTCAATAAATCAAATTTTTCATCTTATCTCAAGCAAGAAAGACTAAGATCAATACTCATTACTTTATTCAGTATCGGGACAGGAGCTGCTCATACGGAACTCATATATTTTTATCCATTCTTTTGCACTTTTTGCCCAAAATCCTGCAAATACGTTATATGTTGTAGCATCATTTGTACGAAAGCGAAGTGTTAGTTTTCTTGATAAATTCCTAACTAGATACGTATCAAATTTCATCTCCTGATAGACTTTTTGGTCGGCACTCCGCACGCCAAAATACCCATCACTAATATCACTTGCATTGCGATTATCAATCTCACTGGAAGTATTTAGACTGACTGTAAGAGTATAGTTAGTATTCGGGCGAAGCTGAACCGTTTGTCGGATTGCGCTCCATTGGGGATATTTTCGTGGTTCAACAGAGCTGCCGTCAACCCTGTTTAGGATGCGAGGAAATCCAACCACAGTTCTCACATTCTCGTTTTGCGAAGTAGCACGTTGAGGGTTAGTTCCTAACCAAACATTCTTACTTGGATTTTGGTTAATACCAGTTTTGCCCTCGCCTACCCAATACCCTGAGACTTTAGAACTCGGTTGAAATAAAAAGCTGGGATCTTCTATGGGTGATGCACATTGAGCAGATGCGCTTAGGGGTGTGAAACATGCCCAGATGAGAAGTGGAAGAATTCGTTTCATGGTATTTAAAATTGCATAATAATAGGAATTATGCAGGTATAAGCTAGGTTTCTCTTTAAAGTTTTCTAGAATTTACTGTATTAGGATTAAGAAACAAAAGATTTATATCAATTCCGAAATATGAAAGATGCCCATACTTCATTTACCAACTGCTGTATGGTATGGGGTTTTGATGCTGCGATCGCACCACTAGGCATCTTGATTTACGTCATCCTATTTCTGTAGTTTTTTTAACTACCTCTGCTTATCCTCATCTAACGCTTTCTGGATAGCACGTCTACAAAATTCAGGAGGGTCATCTTTTTGCTGTATCTCCTCCTTCATAGCTTTGGTGACACGAAGATTAACTTGTTCGGTCAATGGTTCCTCACCTTTTCTCTTTCCCGGTTCTAAATTCTCAGGTGTTCCCCTCGGATTTGGCATTTGTGTAGAAACATAAACATCGATTGAATCGATTGCTAGCAATCGAATAGAGTATTTATTCAGTGGTGAGACCCGTCTGACAAACTAGTTCACCACTGATACCACTTTTGAAAAGAGGCAATCTCTATTTTATGTTCACAAGGTCTGAACTTGAAGTTATGACACTTCAAGATTTAAAAGTTTTGTGCTTGAGGTATGGACTGAAACCAACCGGGAACCCAGGATACAAGACAAGCTGGATTACATCTCTAATGGCATTTCCAGCGCTAGCACTACAACAACTAGAAGAAGGAAGAGGGTTAAAATCACCTTCATTTGCTTGTGTTCAGAATTTAGGAACTTGCTTAGATGAGATTGCTACACCTACAGATGAACAATCAGCACTGATTAAAATCTCACTTGAGGGTAGAAGAATACAGCGATATCCAGACAGATACAACCAAGAAAAATTGATTGCAATCTGGAAAGCCAAGAATCATCTAGAACAGGTGATAGATTTTCTGAGTTCCCAATAGGCAATTAAAACTGTGGAGCGTACAAGAGGGGATATCCCCTTTTTTTATGGATTATGAGTATTACTCTAATAACTTAGAGAATATGAGGCATAGAGAGACATATTATAATTAATTCTTGCCCAAAATAATCGGTAGTCCAGTGCTGATACAGAAATGATGAAATGTACTAGCATGGGAAAATAGTTGGCATATAGGTAAAAATGACTGGAATGCTTGTAGGATAAGGATTGTTTCAGAGTTAAAGTACTACTTGGAGTAAATTTTGAGATAAACAGATAAAGAATGGTAAAGAGTAGAAGGGACAATAAAGAATGAGCATTAGTTGAGCATGTTGACTGAATGCTATTGAGTATATAAATATGCTCCAAATTGACTCTAAAACACTGAAAAATCCTCTTTTGAACATTAAACGAGCATTTCAAATTAGTAAGCTGCAAGTAATGATTTTAGGTTGTTTATGCGTATTTCTCTAAATTGGCTGCGAGAACTAGTAGAGATAAAACTAAGTCCGGAAGAATTAGCCGAAACCCTGACAATGGCAGGGTTTGAAGTAGAAGATATTGAAGACCGTCGCACTTGGGCAAATGGTGTTGTTGTGGGAAGAGTGCTTGAGCGTCAACCCCACCCCAACGCGGATAAGTTGAGTGTTTGCCAAGTGGATATCGGTGCAGCGGAGACTTTAAATATTGTCTGTGGTGCTGCTAATGTCCGTGCAGATATCTATGTGCCAGTGGCAACTACAGGTACTTATTTACCCAACATTGATTTAAAGATTAAACCTGCAAAACTGCGTGGTGTCCCATCTCAGGGGATGATTTGTTCTTTAAAAGAACTCGGTTTACCCACTGATGTAGATGGAATTCATATTTTTCCCCAAGAAAATCTACCATTGGGTAGCGATGTGCGTCCGTTGTTGGGTCTGGATGATGTAATTTTAGATGTCACTGCCACAGCCAATCGTGCGGATGCTCTCAGTATGGTAGGCATAGCACGGGAAGTAGCAGCTTTGACTGGTGGTAAATTGAGTATTCCCGAACCTAGTGAAGTTTCCATTACCAATGAAGGAGGAAATCTCGCTTTAAAAATTGCTGATAAGCAAGCTTGCCCTGCCTACATTGGCACAGTCATTGAACAAGTCAAAATTGCCTCATCCCCAGATTGGTTGCAACAGCGCTTGCGGGCGGCTGGAGTCAGACCTATTAGTAATGTGGTAGATATTACTAACTATGTTTTGTTGGAATGGGGACAACCACTACACGCTTTTGACAAAGACCGCCTAGAATCTGTCGCTGGTAATGGAAAGTTAACTATCGGCGTGCGCTTCGCTAATTCTGGGGAAACCCTCAAAACTCTGGATGGGCAAACTCGCACTCTGACAACTCAAAATTTGTTAATTACTGCTAACGACAAACCCATTGCCCTAGCGGGAGTTATGGGTGGAGAAGAAACCGAAGTTCATGATGGTAGCCAAAGTTTAGTTTTAGAAGCAGCGTTGTTTGACTCTGTGGCAATTAGGCGTTCTTCTCGCAGTGTGGGGTTAAGAAGCGAGGCTTCTGGCAGATACGAACGCGGCGTTAACCGTGCTGAATTGGAAGTAGCCACTCGTCGCGCTTTATCGCTAATTAGCGAATTAGCCGAAGGAGTAATTGTCCAGCAAGAAATTGCCGACACCCGTCCAGATCCATCTACTTGGAGTCGTTCCATCGCTTTGCGTTTAGAACGAGTTAATCAGGTGCTAGGGCCAATCGATTTAGGTGAAGACACCGGAGAACTCGCAGCAAAAGACGTTGAGCGAATCTTGACTGCGCTGGGATGTCAGGTAACTTCTTCAGGAGAAGATACTTGGAATGTTTCTGTACCACCCTATCGTTACCGCGACTTAGAACGGGAAATTGACTTGATTGAAGAAATTGCCCGTCTCTACGGTTATGACAATTTTTGCGATACCTTGCCAGACAAGGCAGAAGCTGGCTATTTACCTTTAGATCAAGAATTGATCCGCCAGTTACGTGCTTTCTTACGAGCAGAAGGTTTGACAGAATTAATTCACTATTCTTTGGTGAAACCAGGGGAAGACAGACAGGTAGTCTTGAGCAATCCCTTATTTGTGGAATATTCGGCGCTACGAACCAATTTGATATCTGGATTAATTGATGCTTTTCAGTACAACCTAGAGCAAGGAAATGGTTCGCTGAACGGTTTTGACATGGGGCGGATTTTCTGGCAAGAAGAAGACGGTTTGCAAGAAGCAGAAGCGATCGCCGGGATTATGGGAGGCGATATTACCTCTAGTAAGTGGTCAAAAGGCGGTCGTGAGGAACCAATGACTTGGTTTGAAGCCAAAGGCATTTTAGAAAGCGTATTTCGGCAACTTGGTTTACAGGTAGAATATCAACCCGATCGCCAGGATGAGCGCTTGCATCCAGGACGCACCGCCTCTTTGTGGATAAGAGGTAACAAACTGGGTGTCTTTGGGCAACTCCATCCCCAACTGCGGCGAGAAAAAGGCTTACCAGATTCAGTCTACGTTTTTCAACTAGATGTAGATGTGCTTTTGGATTTTCTGGATGAAGATGAACTGCTTACCCCGGCATTCCATTCTTATTCCACCTATCCAGCCAGCGATCGCGACATCGCCTTTTTCGCACCTGCAAAAGTTACAGTCGCCGAACTTGAAAAAGCAATTAACAAAGCTGGCAAAGACTTACTAGAATCTGTGGAATTGTTTGATGAATACCGCGGTGAAAACGTACCCCAAGGACAGCGGAGTTTAGCATTTCGCTTAATTTATCGAGCAAGCGATCGTACCCTCACCGACACAGAAGTCGAACCAGTACACAATAAAGTCCGCGAAGCCTTAGTGGAAAAATTCGGCGTTAATTTAAGAAGTTAGGAGTAGAGACGCGATTAATCGCGTCTGTGCAAGAGTTAGGAGTTTTCAATGAATGGCTCCTTACTCCCTGTAAAATATTTGATATTTTCAATTTTTAATTGATTGCCATGCCTAAATACATCATGTGGGGGACTTACTGCGAAGACGTTCTCGAAAAACGTGCCCCTTACCGTCAAGATCATTTAGACGGATTAGCAAAACAGAAAGAATCTGGTGTACTGATTACTATTGGCCCCACCAAAGATGTTACAAAAGTGTTTGGTATTTACGAAGCCGCAGACGAAGCGATCGTGCGCCAATTGATTGAAAACGATCCCTACTGGAAAAATGGCATCTGGACTGAATATTTTGTAAAAGAGTGGATTCAGGCTGTTTAAATGATCATCAATAGTCGGATTTCCGCACTGTACATATCGATCTTTATATGTATTTTAAAGATGCAGTTATTTGACGCTATTAGTGAATAAATGAAACTTTCAAGCTTGATAATCTAAGTTTCATATTGGATGAATACTGTACATGTGCCAGTTCTATAATCGTCTACTAAATCAGTAAAACTTCTTGAGGCTGAAATGCCAAATTCTGGCTTTTAGCAGATGAAATTGAGGTTTTGCTAGTGTCATCATCAGAATATTCTCATGCAGAAAACTGTTGCTGTTGTTTAGACTATAAATATAATGATTCCCAACTGCAACAACTTTGATTTTTCTCTAGTCGTTGGATTTTTTTACAAGGTGCTACCATGAAGCAATTACTAAAACGCACATTTTTACCCAGCCTTATGGCTGCTAGTTTAGCAGGTGTCTCCTTAGTCCCCGCTCAGCCTGCGGCTGCTGACAACCGAGTATTAGAAGATGCGGCCATTGGCGCAGGTGCTGGGGTAGTAACCGGAGCTGTAACAAGATGTGGTTCCGCATTCGACAATGCCATTAGGGGTGGTCTTAGTGGTGCTGCTGTTAATGGTGCTAATGGTCTAAGAAGAAATCGCAGAGACCGTAACTTAGCTCAAGATATTGGAGTCGGTGCAGGAGCTAACGTATTGGCAGGCACGTTTACTGGCGGTTGTAGGAATACCTTGAAAAAAGGTGCCAGTGGCGCAGTCGGAGGTGCAGCCATCCATATCCTTCGCAACAGAAGAAGATAATTTGTAATTGATAGTTCGGAATCAACCTTTTATTACGAATTATCAATTATGGATTCAATGTGTAACTTGCTTAATCCTGCCAAGGATAACTAGCAGCAAGATTCCTCAGCCACGTTAAATAATATTAAGCCTGCTACAAAGCAGGCTTAATATTAGGCAAGGATATGATGACTTTAAACTTAATAGTAACTTCTAACCCTTTAACGCCTTTCTAAAGTTGCGACGATAGGATTGATTTGTAACAAACAAAGCGGGCCACAGCAAAGATAAACCAATGCGATTGGACAAAGACCGAGAAAAGTTAGTCCGCTCAAACCCAGACCAAAACTTCCAAACACCACCTACATAAACTACTATTAAGGCAAAAACAAGAAAGTTACCCATTGCCATCAACTCCGTTAGCAACTGACAGAACAGAATTTAAGTGAAGTATTCCTACCCTACACTGAGAATATATGCTTGAGCTACTCAGTCCTGGACATCTGAGTTACTAGATGATACAGTCTCATACTCCAGTCTAAAATAGCTTCTTGCATCGTAGCTAATTACCAGTTAACCAAGAGAATACCTATTGCCAAAATAGAACATAAGCACAAGAAAGACAAATTAAAAGATAAAAGGCAAAAAGATTGTTCTCCATATTACTTTTCCCTCTTTGTCTCTAATTGTTTCTGGGAGCTATCGTAAGTAACCTTCAGCATTGGCAACAATTTTTACTTATGGACAGTTCCCTTTATAGATTGTCTCTGGACAAACAAGTTATTGTGTTGAGTAAATATGCTTGTTTCTTAGCAGATGTCTCTTGCGGAAGTTCCTCAAATATCAACATCCGTAGGAGACTAAACAGAGAAACACACAATATACGATCGCGGGTCTGGAAGTAGCAAATGCTGTGAATAGCTAAGGAGGATTTATGCGTGCAGTACTGATGGCAGGCGGTTCGGGAACGCGGCTTCGCCCGTTAACTTGCGATTTACCCAAACCGATGGTGCCCATCTTAAATAGACCAATTGCCGAACACATTATCAATCTTCTCAAAAGACATCAAATCACAGAAGTTATTGCCACATTGCATTATTTACCTGATGTCTTGCGAGACTATTTTCAAGATGGCAGCGATTTTGGCGTACAAATGACTTACGCTGTTGAAGAAGACCAGCCTCTTGGTACGGCAGGCTGCGTGAAAAATATTGCCGAACTCCTAGATGAAACTTTTTTAGTAATTAGCGGCGATAGTATCACAGATTTTGACCTGAGCGCAGCGATCGCATTTCACAAACAAAAGAAGTCAAAAGCTACTTTGATTTTAACCAGAGTTCCCAACCCAATTGAATTTGGGGTAGTAATTACCGATGAAGAATCACGTATTAGCCGCTTTTTAGAAAAACCTTCTACAAGTGAAATTTTTTCTGATACCGTCAACACTGGTACTTATATTCTCGAACCAGAAGTTTTAGAATATCTCCCAGATAACACTGAATCCGACTTTTCTAAAGACTTATTTCCCTTACTATTAGCCAAGGGTGAGCCAATGTGCGGTTACATTGCTCAAGGTTATTGGTGTGATGTCGGTCACTTAGATGCCTATCGTGAAGCTCAATATGATGCTTTGGATCGTAAGGTAAAACTTGATTTTGCTTATAGAGAAGTTTCTAATGGATTGTGGGTCGGTCAAAATACTTTTATTGACCCTACGGCTACTGTTGAAAGCCCAGCAGTGATTGGTGATAATTGCCGCATTGGCGCAAGGGTACAGATTGAAGGTGGAACCGTAATTGGGGATAATGTCACCATTGGCGCTGATGCTAATCTCAAGCGTCCGATTGTCTGGAATGGGGCGATCGTTGGAGACGAAGCACATCTGAGCGCCTGTGTGATTGCCCGTGGTACCCGTGTAGACCGCCGCGCTCATGTTTTAGAAGCATCTGTAGTCGGTTCACTGTCCACGGTGGGAGAAGAAGCTCAAATTAGCCCCAGTGTACGTGTTTGGCCGAGTAAAAAGATTGAGTCAGGCGCAATCTTAAACATTAACTTGATTTGGGGTAACACTGCCCAACGGAATTTATTTGGGCAACGTGGCGTGCAAGGATTAGCAAATATTGACATTACCCCAGAATTTGCCGTGAAATTGGGAGCCGCTTATGGTTCTACCTTAAAACCCGGTTCTAAGGTAACGGTTTCCCGCGACCAACGCAATATCTCTCGCATGGTGACGCGATCGCTCATTGCGGGTTTGATGTCAGTAGGTATTGATATTCAAAACCTTGATGCTACAGCCATCCCCATCGCCCGCACAGTTATACCCACAATGTCGGTGGCTGGCGGTATTCATGTACGGGTACACCCAGACCGCCCTGACTACATCCTGATTGAATTCATGGATGCTAAAGGTATTAATATCACTAAAGCCCTGGAAAAGAAAATTGAGGGGGCTTACTTTAAAGAAGATATGCGACGGGCGCTAATACAGGAAATTGGTGATGTGGCTTACCCAAGCCAAGTGATTGACCGTTACTGTACTGCCTTTGAGAAGCTGTTACACGTCGAAACTCTCCGCAACAGTCGGGCAAAAGTAGTAATTGACTATGTTTATGCTGTCTCTGGGGCTGTTTTGCCGCAAATGTTAGATAATTTTGGTGCTGATGCGGTAGTGCTGAATGCCAGTGTGAACAAAACGGCGATGTCAGTAACTGACCGCGAAGGACTGCTGACTCAGTTGGGTCATGTGGTTGAAGCGTTGAAAGCTAACTTTGGCGTTCAGGTATCGGCTAACGGAGAACAGCTAATTTTAGTTGATGAATCAGGCTTCCCGATTCGGGGGGAAACTTTAACAGCCTTGATGGTAGACACGATTTTAACCTCTAACCCCAGAGGCACGGTAGTAGTGCCAGTTCATGCTTCCAGTGCCGTGGAACAAGTCGCCCGCCGCCACGATGGCAGAGTGATTCGCACCAAAGCTAATCCTACAGCTTTGATGGAGGCGTGTCAGAAAAATTCAAATGTGGTCTTAGGAGGTAGTGGAGAGACTGGTTTTATTTTCCCGCAACTGCATCCAGGATTTGATTCCATGTTCTGCATTGCCAAGCTGATTGAGATGTTGACTATACAGGAGCGATCGCTAGCGACTGTCCGCTCAGAATTGCCCCGTGTAATTCACAAAACTCATACAATCCGCTGCCCTTGGACAGCTAAGGGGGCGCTGATGCGTTACTTGGTCGAAACTCACCCAGCCCAAAACCTAGAACTAATTGATGGCGTGAAAATTTGTCAACCCTACGATGACAGTTGGCTATTAGTTTTACCAGATGCTAGCGAACCATTAGTACATTTATACGCAAACAGTAACGATCGCGATTGGGCAGATGAAACTTCCAGAAACTACCGCACTTGCGTCCAGGTCTTTATAGAAAGACAACAAGAACAGCATCCTGCGGAAGTGTAATTAGTCAGTTGTCAGTTGTCAGGCAGTGGATTGCTTTTTAGTTTCCAAAGTTGAATTAACTGCCGTTAGCGTCTCGCAGAGAAGAAGCGTTACCCATAAAGACCAGTAGTCAGTTGTTTAAAGCTAATAATCACTGACTACTAACGTTCATCATAAATAGGACTTACGCATTCCCCGTTCTCTGACTTACGAGTGATTCAGGCATCAAATCGGATTGCTATGGATAATTACCATCGCATTAATCATGTTGTTCAAAACACTGACATCTAAATATTTAGTTCTTCAGTACTTGTTATGCAAAACTAACAATTAAAATGCCAATTTAATAAGCATCTAATTCAGAAGTTTTCAAAGTTTCTAAACCCATAAACCGAGCGTTTAATTAACTTAAGTTTGTTATTGATACCCTCAACAACAAAAACCTCAGTCCCCCATTCTATCAGGATTTCTTTCACTACTTCTTGTCGACGATCGCTTAACAGGGCAATTAGTTTAGATGTGTCTAAATCTATTGATACTGTACAGTAATTACCTTTTCCTTTTAATAGAGCTATTTCATCTATTCCAAGCCTTTTTAATTCCGCAGGTTTTGAATCACGGATAGCTTCGGATGTGTCTTTTAACATTCTTTCTATTTCTTCTGTTGTCACTATTCCTTTAGAAGCTAAGACGATGTTTGAAAAGTGATGAGAGGTTAGATTTTATGCCAAACGCCTTACCATAATACGAATCATGGCAAGGTAGATAAACATCTCCGAGGTTTGAGGCAAGAGTTCGTAGTCTTTGTTCAAACGCCGACAGCCAGTGCAAAACTTAGTACAGTTACTTATGTTGAAGATTTACCCATTAAAATTGATGATTCTGATGGTTTTGAAATCAAAAATGTAGCAGTTTTCGCAGTAAATATCGTAGCTGATATATAGTGTAATATATGTCATCGATACGCTGATTTTGTTGGGTTCATTTAGCTAAGGTGGGTAGTACCCACTTTAACCCTTTCGATTGTTTAAGATTAATTATCAATAGTATTAAGTAGTAAATTAACTAATTAAACTTTTGTGACATTTTAAAATTAGTTACTTTAAGTATATGCTAAGGTTAATTTAGATAAAGAAAAATATATTTAATTTGTTATTTTATATAGCTAAACATTACCCCAACAAATTGATGCTCAATTTCAACACTTTAGCTGAGTTCTCCCGCACACATTGCATCAGTATATGTGCATTTCTTGTGCCAGCCATCCTACTTGCCACATTGTTGACAATCATCCTAATAGGACTGGGTCGTCCAACAACTCAAGTGTGCCAGACTGCTGGAATGGCTAGCATTTTTGCTTTCGTGATGGTATTGCATGTATATACTTGGTTCATTGTGGGTGTAGTAATGGCTCCCACCTATATCCTGCTGTGTCTGGCAATCACTTGTTTGCTAACTAATTTGGTTGCAATTCTGTATCAAAGACACCAAGTTAACAGCCTTAGTTTTTCCAACAATGCTTGAAATCAACACAATATTGAAAGCCTGTTAATAATTGGTGGTTGACTATTGACAGTCATCAGTATACTTGAGTAAATGTGCAATTTTTGGCAGCCAAAGTAACAGCGTCAAATTTTACAATTTGTAGGGAAAAAAAGATGGCATGGGGCTATCTTGTAATTGCTGGGTTGCTTGAGATTGGATGGGCGATCGGTCTTAAGTATACACAAGGATTTACTAAGTTAGATGCAACTATTAGTACAGTTGCTTGTATGATATTAAGTCTTGCCTTCTTGTCAATGGCACTCCGCACACTGCCAGTGGGAACTGCTACGCTATTTGGACTGGTATAGGTGCCGTTGGTACCGCTGTGCTAGGTATAGTTCTGTTTTGAGAACCTGCTTCCTGGGGGCGCTTAGCTTGTACTGGCTTACTTGTGGCAGGCGTAGTTGGACTCAGGTTTGTCTCATCACACTAGTGCAGGAAAGTTGGGGAATAAGCCAGACAAGGGAGACAATTTTCACTCCTAACTCAACTTTCAACTCAAAAGGTAGCTACACAGTGGAATAATCAGTCACCTTAATTAAGGTAAAATTCGCATACTCAAATCCAACCACTTTGATTGAGTAATCGGGGCACTACTCGAAATATAATCGATACCTGTTTGTGCGACAGCACGAATAGTCTCCAAAGTCACATTCCCAGATGCTTCAATTTTTATGCGGCTATCCTGCTGATGAATCAACTGCACTGCCTCCCGCATCATATCCAAAGGCATATTATCCAACATAATAATGTCGGCTTTGTGCTGTAAAGCTTCTTTCACCTGTTCTAAACTTTCCGTTTCTACCTCTATCGTCAGAGGGTAAGGAATTTGAGAACGAATGCGAGTAATAGCTTTTTCAATTCCGCCAGCCGCAGCAATATGATTGTCCTTAATCATCACTGCATCATCCAGCCCCATACGGTGATTAATTGCGCCTCCCAAAGCAGTCGCGTACTTTTCCAAAAGTCTTAGTCCTGGCGTAGTTTTACGCGTATCTACCAAATTAGCAGATAAATCAGCAATTTGCTCTACATATTTACTAGTTAAGGTTGCAATCCCACTCAAATGCATGGCTAAGTTGAGAGCAACCCGTTCCCCCATCAGCAAGGCATCCAGCGAACCTTGAATTTCTGCTACTACCTGTCCTGACTCACACCTTCTACCTTCAGCGACAACAGTCACAAAGCTGACTTTTTCATTCAAAAGCTGAAACACTCTGGCTGCAACTGGTAGGCCAGCAACTATGCCTGGTGCTTTTGCTATCCACTTGGCAGTTCCTAGCGTGGTATCTGGTGCTAGTAGACTATTTGTTGTGCGATCGCCCCTTCCAATATCCTCCAACAACCAGCCATGCAAAAACGGATCTAAAACCAACGAAGGCGGCAAAACAGCAGAATTACTCACTACTTTTATAGTTTTCTGTAAAACATCAAGGAACACTATAGCCGAAAACCTTTGCTGTGCATGGATGTGAAGCGACTTCAAAATTAATTCCAATTTTATTGGAAAAAGAGTTGACACTGAAGGTTAGGTTAGCTATATTGGATAAGTGCCCAAGAGACGGACGCGAAAGAGCGGCGCTCGAGAGGCGACCGAACCATGAAAATATTATAGTTTGAAAGCCATTATACCACAAGTAGCC